>NZ_JBDNWF010000016.1:0-51403 GCF_047721125.1 Acetobacter papayae
CTTTTACGGCTTTAACGAGAAAGGCCGCCCGGGTTTCCGGGCGGCCTTTTTTGCGTTCTGAGCGTAAAATCTGTGCGCCATCGGGGGGGGGCGCAGGGGGCGGGTTCATGCTTAATCGAAGGGAATGGAGGGTTTTTGGGTATCGGGGCTTTCCTCGGCGGGCAGGAAATTGTATCCGCCGGGTAGCGTTTTCTCCTCGTGTGGGGTTCCATGAGCGACGATCTTGATACTCTTCGGCACGAAGTTCTGTCTGAACTGGCAGCCGTGTCTGACCTGAAAGCCTGGGATGCCGTGCGTGTCGCCACGCTTGGCAAGTCCGGTCGCCTGACCGGGCTGCTCAAGGCTTTGGGCAAAATGGCGCCGGAGGAACGCAAGCAGCGTGGCGTTGCCCTTAACCGCCTGCGTGATGAACTGACACAGGCCGTGGAAGAACGCGGCCGTGCGCTGGAAGCCGCAGCCCTTGAGGCGCGGCTTGTGGCCGAGCGGGTCGATGTCAGCCTGCCGCCTGCGCCTGCCCAGCAGGGTTATATCCACCCTATCAGCCGCGCGATCGAGGAAATGACCGCCATTTTCGGCGCCATGGACTTTCAGGTGGCGGAAGGGCCGGATATCGAAACCGACTGGCATAATTTCTCAGCACTCAACACGCCTGCTCACCACCCGGCCCGTACGGACCATGACACGTTTTACCTGCCGCCCGTGCCGGGGCTGGATGTGGCGCGTGTGCTGCGTACCCAGACTTCTGGTGTGCAGATCCGTACCATGCTGGCGCAAAAGCCGCCTATCCGGATCATCGCTCCCGGCCGCACGTACCGTGCCGACCATGACGCGACACACTCGCCCATGTTCCACCAGTGCGAAGGGCTTGTTGTCGGGCAGGATATTACGCTGGGGCACCTCAAGGGCTGCCTGATCGACTTCCTGCGCGCCTTTTTTGCCAAGCCGGATATGCCTGTGCGTTTTCGCTCCTCCTATTTCCCCTTTACCGAGCCGTCGCTGGAAGTGGATATCGGCTGGTCGCGCAAGACGGGTGAAATCGGTGCGGGAGAGGACTGGCTGGAAGTGCTGGGCGCCGGCATGGTGCATGCGCGCGTGCTGGCCAATTGCGGACTGGACCCGCGCACGTGGCAGGGCTTTGCCTTCGGTATGGGGGTGGAGCGTCTGACCATGCTCAAGAACGGCATTCCTGATCTGCGGTCGTTCTATGAAAGTGATATCCGCTGGCTGCGGCATTACGGTTCTGATCCGCTCGCGCCCGCCATGCTGCACGAGGGGGTGTAGACAATGAAATTCACGCTGTCATGGCTGTATGAGCACCTGGAAACCCAGGCGACACTGGCCGAAATCTGCACAACCCTGAACCGTATCGGCCTTGAGGTCGAAAGTGTTGAAAACCGTGGCGCGGCGCTTGAGCCGTTTCTGACCGCGCGCATTGTCGAGGCGGTGCCGCACCCCAATGCCGACCGCCTGCGGGTATGCCGCGTGGATGCGGGGCCGGGTTTTGAAAACGTGCAGGTTGTCTGCGGCGCGCCAAACGCGCGTACCGGGCTTGCGGTTATTTTCGCGCAGCCGGGTACCTATGTGCCGGGGCTCGATATCACCATTAAAAAGGGCGCGATCCGGGGCGAGGCCAGTGGCGGCATGCTCTGCTCGCTGCGTGAACTGGGGCTGGGTGCTGAAAGCGACGGCATTGCCGAATTGCCCGAAGACACGCTGCCGGGCCAGTCCTATGCGGACTTCGCCGGGCTGGACGAGGTGGTGATCGATATCGCCATCACGCCCAACCGGGGCGATGCGCTGGGTGTGCGCGGGATTGCGCGTGACCTTGCTGCGGCCGGGCTTGGCACGCTGCGGCCATGGCTGGCCGAGGCGGTGGAGGGGCATTTCCCCTCGCCGGTGGAATGGGCCAACACCTTCCCCGAGGCCTGCCCGTGGGTGCTGGGGCGCACGATCCGTGGTGTCAAAAATGGCCCCAGCCCGGAATGGCTGCGCAACAGGCTGGAAAGCATTGGTCTGCGGCCTATTTCGGCTCTGGTGGATATCACCAATTATTTCTGCTTCGATCTGGGGCGGCCTTTGCATGTGTTCGATGCGGCACGGATTGCAGGCGGGCGGCTGACGGTCTGCCGGGGCTCGGGCGAGACGTTCCGCGCGCTGGATGGGCGTGATTACACCGTAACGGCGGAAGAATGTGTGATTGCCGATCAGGCGGGCGTGCAGTCTCTGGCCGGTATCATGGGGGGCGAAGCCTCGGGCGCGGACGACACGACAACCGATGTGTTCGTTGAATGCGCGCTGTTCGACCCCGTGAGGATTTCGCTCAGCGCGCGCAGGCTCGGCCTGTCATCCGATTCCAGCTACCGTTTCGAACGCGGGGTGGATCAGGCTCTGCCGGTTGCGGCCTTGGAAGCGGCTACACGCATGATTATCGATCTGTGTGGTGGCGAGGCGAGCGAGGTTGTGTCTGCTGGTGAGCCGCCGCACTGGCAGCGCACTGCCAGCCTGCGTTTTGAAAGCCTCGCAACCCTTGGCGGCCTGCCTGTTCCGGCAGATGAGAGCGTGGGGCTGCTTGAAAAACTGGGCTTTGAAGTGCGTGACCGCACCGCCGAGAAGGTGGATGTGGCCGTGCCCGCATGGCGCAATGATGTAGCTCAGACCCCGGTTCTGGCGCAGGGCGACATGCTGCCTGCCGATATTGCCCGCGAGGCGGCGCAGGGTGTTGCCGAAATCGAGGCCGAGAGAGATCTGGTCGAGGAAGTGCTGCGCCTCAAGGGGCTGGATGCCGTGCCACCTGTCTCGCTGCCGCGCTTGGGTGCAGTGCCGGGAGCGGCGATGGAACCGCGCCTTGCCCGCCATGCTCTGGCGCGGCGTGTGCTGGCCGCACGCGGGCTGACGGAAACGGTCGGCTTTTCTTTCGTATCGAGCGACGCCGCTGCCCGGTTTGGCGGCGCGCCCGAAAGCCTGCGGCTGCTGAACCCGATTGCCTCTGATCTGGATCAGATGCGCCCTACGCCGCTTGTCAGCCTTGCGGCGGCCATTCGCGCCAATAGCGCGCGGGGCTGGTCGGATATCGGCCTGTTTGAAATCGGCCCGGCTTTTGCTGAGCAGACGCAGCAGAGCATTGCGGCAGGTATGCGCGCGGGCCATACGGCGCGGGCCCCCGGCGTGGCTGCGGAGCCGGTCTCGCTCTGGGCGGCCAAGGCGGATGCACTTGAAATCCTGCGCCAGCTTGGCGTGAACCCTGATGCCGTGACCACCACTGCGGATGCGCCGAGCTGGTATCATCCCGGTCGTTCCGGTGTGCTGCGGCAGGGACCAAAGCTGGTTCTGGCCCGCTTTGGTGAACTCCATCCCTCCGTGCTGCGGGCCGAGGGCATAGACGTGCCGGTGGTCGCGTTTGAGGTGCTGCTCGATACGGTGCCTGAACCCAAACGCCGTAAAAAGACACCGCCGCAGCTTTCCGCGTTCCAGCCCGTGCGGCGTGACTTTGCGTTTGTGGTGTCGGACGACGTGGCGGGCGAAAATGTCCTGCGTGCGGTGCGTGGTGCGGAACGCCAGCTTGTCGCGGGTGTTAGCCTGTTTGATGTCTATGCCGGGCCGCATGTGCCTGAAGGACATCGCTCCATCGGGGTGGAAGTGACCTTGCAGCCCGATGAGCGCAGCCTGACGGATGCGGAACTGGAAGCCGTTTCGGACAAGATCGTTGCCGCAGTTGTCAAGGCTACGGGTGCAGTCCTGCGCTAGGCGCGCAGGATGCGTATCCGCTGTGTGACGGAAGAGGGAAAGACCATGGGCTACGGGCAATCTTTCGGTAGGGCCGCTTATGGCTTTCAGCGTGTCGGGGTGGCCTGCGGTCTGGCCGCACTGCTTATGGCCGCACTCCCTGTTTCTGCCGCGCATGCGGATACGGCGGCTGACCCGGTTGATGATGTCATTATTACCGGAGCCGGGTCGAGTTTTGCGGCCCCCCTATATGGTGGCTGGTCAACAGCAGCGCAGAAAGCTGTTGGTGTAAGGGTCAATTATCAGGCGATCGGCTCGGGGGCAGGCCAGAACCTTGTCAGTGTCGGCACAGTGGATTTTGGGGCATCCGATGCACCCATGGCGCATGAGCGGCTGGTCAGCACGGGGCTGTTGCAAGTTCCGACCGCCATTGGCGGCATTGTCGTAACGGCCAATGTGCCGGGCGTTCCCGCTGGCGCGCTGCGCCTGACCGGGCCGGTTCTGGCCGATATCTATGCCGGGCGCATTACCCAGTGGGACGATGCGCAACTGGTGGCGCTTAACCCTGACGTGACCCTGCCTGACTTGGCTATAGCCCCGCTGCACCGGGCTGACGGGTCGGGCACGACTTATGTTTTTACGGATTATCTGAGCCGGGTTTCCTCCTCATGGCATAATGGCGTGGGCCGGGGCATGTCGGTGGACTGGCCAACCGGGGCGGGGGCTCGGGGTAATGACGGCATTGCGGCTTATGTCCGCAATACGGAAGGCAGCATAGGCTATGTGGAATACGCTTATGCCGCGCATAATAACCTGACAGGTCTACAAATTCGTAATCAGGCAGGCAGCTTTGTGCGGCCGACGGTTGAGACTTTCAGCCACGCTGCGGAATCCGCCCATTGGGATGCCGAGGACATGACCGCAACCCTGTGCGATGCACCGGGTGCGGAAAGCTGGCCGATTGTTACCACCACCTATGTGCTGCTGCCCGCTCACGCCACGGAAGATAACAAGGGGGAGGCGGTGCGCCGCTTTTTCCGCTGGGCGGTGAAGGATGGCGGCACTATTGGCCGCTCATTGGATTATGTACCCCTGCCGCCTCAGGTTGCGAGTGCCGTCATAGAGCGGCTTGAACGCCATTAGGCGCAAAGTTGTACAATGTTATCCGGCACTTGTTATGAAGTTGTCCTGTGTTTCATCCACAGATTCTGTGGATAAACCAGAGCCGGGATAAGCAGGGCACCGCACAGGCAGCCATTCGGGGCGGATTATCCGCCCGTCTTGTTCATGTTCTTTCAGCTTCAGGCACGCGGGCTCAATTGACAAAACGGGCCGGGATGCGGATACATGTGTGAAGATGAGAATCTCTCTCAACACATAAAGCCATGCCGATTGTTCTCCCAGACACACGGCGAGCGGATGAAAGCCTGAAAGTCACCTGCGCATGACCCGTGGACCCCGAAAAGCCGCCGCCAAGGGGGCCTTGTGGAAACGATGGCTTGTTCGTGGGGCCTGGATCGTGGGCTTTGCCTATCTCTGCACGCTCGGCCTTTTCTTTCTGGCGGCAGGGCGGCCAGATGCCATGCTGTTCCAGAGCATTGGGCTGGCTGTCATGCCACTGCTGATTGTGGTGCTGTTTGCGCTCCCTAGAGGTGGGGCCGGGCTGGTTGTGCTGGCGGTGCCGCTGTTACAGGCGGGCGTGCTCTAATGCGCGATATTCTGCGTAACCGCATGGGCTGGCTTCATGCCTGGGTGGGGTTTGTCTGCGGTGTCATTCTGGTGGTTGTGTTCACCGGTGGCACGCTGGCTATGTTCGATACGGAAATTACGCGCTGGATGCAGCCGGAACTGTCAGGGCTGTCGCAGCTAACCCTGACGGAAGAGGGACTGAACCGCGCGGGCGAACAGGTGCAGGCCCTGCGCGATGCGGGGCAGACGGTTTTTCTGAACATGCCTTCAGCCCGAGACCCGGTGCTGCGTATTCTCCATTATGACGGCCACGCATTTGTAGGCCCCGCACTCAACCCGCGTGACGGCTCAGACCTGAATGTGCGGCAGACACAGGGTGGGCAGCTATTTTTTGACCTGCACCAGTCGCTCTATCGCGGGCCGGTATGGGGTAATATGGTAACGGAACTGGTGGCGATTGGCCTGCTGGTTGCTGTTTTTTCCGGTATTGTCATCCATTTTCGCAATCTGGTGCCAGACCTGCTGCTGTTCCGGCCCTTTGCAGCCCCCGGACGAGCATGGCTTGATGCGCATCTGATGGCGGGCGTGCTGATGCTGCCGTTTATCATCATGATTACCTATACCGGGGCTGTTATTCATGCGCCCCGGCTGTTTCCCATGATCAGTAACGGACATGGTGGAAAGGCCGCCAACCGCTCCGGCCATGACAGGGCACATGGCATGGCTCCGTCCGCACCGTTGGGGCCGATGTGGAAACAGGCCGAGGCGGTTTATGGAGAAGGCAATATCGGCTTTATCCGGTTCGAGCCCCGCGCGGTTTCTTTCTATCGGTCGGATGCGACGAATTTTGTGATCACGCGCGATCATGTCGATTTCTCTCCGCGTGATGGACAGCAGATTGCCGTCAAACCGGGGGAGCGTGGCGTGCAGAGCCTTGGGGGCGTCATGCGCGGGCTGCATTATGCCCGTTGGGGTACATCGGGGCTGCGCTGGCTGTATTTTATCTGCGGTGCGGTTGGCAGCGCCATGATGTCGGCCGGGCTTGTGCTGTTTGTAATCAAGCACCGGCGCAACCATGGTGGCACGGTACGGCTGGCGGTGGCGGAGGCCTTTACGCTCACGGTCACTTTTGGTCTGCCTTTTTCTGCTCTGGGTTTTTTGTGGAGCAACCGGCTGATAGCGCCGTCATTACCGCAGCGTGATCTGCTGGAGGCGAAAGTCTTTTTCCTGCTGTGGCTGTGCACACTGGTGCATGCGGCGGTGCGCAGTTGTACGGGGCATGTGCGCGCAGGCTGGCGCGAGCAGGCATGGGGTATTGCGGTGCTTGGCTGCGGTTTGCCGGTGCTTGACGTTGTATCGCGCAGTGGCACAGCTTTTGCGCCCCGGTTGGATGTTTATGGGGTGGTGGATGCCTGCGCCCTTGGGTTCGGCCTGCTGGCAGTCTGGGGGCAGTCCATGATTGCGCGAAGCCGATGATCGCTTTTATGGCACTGGTATGCTGGACGCTTGCCTTGCTGAGCCACGGCCTGTTGCAGTCTAAAATCCAGCGTTTGCTGCTGATCGGGAACACGCATGCGACTGCGCTGCGGGTGGCAAGGCTAGTGCTGCCGCTGGCGGCACTAGTCCTGTGCATGTGGCTGACCCAGCCTCTGGGGCTGATGATCTGGCTGGGCATGTTCTCGCTAGGGGGGCTGTTGGCCGGAGGCGTGCTGACAGTGGCTTCGGTTCGTGCTCGCAAACCACGGGCTGAGGCCTGACAGGCACGCCGGGCCGCAGCGTTTTTTGCTTATTTCAACGGGAATGTGCCGAACTTCTTTACAAAAGGTTTACGCATTGGCTATGAGCAAAAATTGATAATAACTCGCAATTGCAGGGTTGCGCAAAAAAACCGCTCAGGAGCCTGTCTGTCCTTATGACCCGTCGTCTTACTTCTGTACCGTGTGCCATGCTTCTGGTTCTTGAAGGGGGGCTGCACGTTACGGCTGCCCATGCCAAGACCCAACCGGATACCGTGCCGCCACAGGCGCAGGGGCCTGTTCACGGAAAAGCCGAGGCAGGAGTAAAGCCCCACGGAGCAAGCCCCGCACCTGCGGCACAGGGCAAGCCCGCGACGGAGCATGAAGACATCACGGTGGCAGGGCTGCGCTCGGGTTTTCTGCCACATGCGTCCCAATCCGCCACAAAAACGCAGACACCGCTGGAACTCACCCCCCAGAATATTACGGTCATTACACAGGAAAGAATGAAAATCCTCAACGCGCGGAGCGTGTCCGAGGCCATTCGTTATTCTGCCGGTGTGTCCGATTATGGCTCCAAGGATGATCCGCGTGGTTATTTCGGGACAATTCGCGGGTTCAACCCGGATATCTATCTTGATGGCACCCGCACGCCCGATGCCTCGTCCTCTCAGTCTTTCAGCATTGAACCATGGGGGCTGGAGGCCATGGATGTGCTGCGTGGGGCTTCCTCGGCACTGTATGGGTCAGGGCAGTTGGGCGGTATTATCAATGCGGTCAGCAAACGCCCGACCCTGCAACAGCAGAACGAGGTCAATATCCAAACCGGTTCCTACTCACGCATACAGGGGGCCGCGGATGTTGGCGGAGCACTGAACAGGGACAAGACGTTGCTCTGGCGCTTTAACGGTCTGCTACGCAAGTCTGATACATACGCCATCAATATCAAGAATAACGAAATTTATGTGGCCCCGTCTCTGCGCTGGCGTCCCGATAGCAAAACCGACTTTACCATTCTGGCAAGTTACGAACAGCTTGATGCCGGATCAACCGCCCAGTTCCTGCCAGCGGATGGAACCGTTTACGCATCGCCCTATGGGTATATTGCCCGTAATTTCCTGAGCAGCAATGCGAATTTCGATGTGTATTCAAAGCGTCAGGTAGCGATTGGCTATAGCTTTACCCGCCAGCTTGCTCCTAACTGGACCATTACGCAAAACATGCGCTACGCGCATCTTGATCTGGATTACCGGTTCGTCACCACCTCTGCACTGGCGGCGGACCAGCGCACGATTTCCCGTACAGCCCTGTTGCAGACAGCAAATTATAACAACGTAACGCTCGATACCCGCTCAAACCTCAAGCTCACAACCGGGCCGGTGCACCACGAACTGCTGTTTGGCGTTGATTTCAGAAGCGATTTCATGGCCAACCGGCGTGGGCAGACCAAAGCCTCTACGCTTGATCTTTATAACCCGGTCTATACCGCCATTACCTGGCCAAAGGCAGGCACATACAGCAACACCAACGAGACTGAGACAGATACAGGCCTGTATTTGCAGGAACAGGCAGAGTGGAAACATATCTATCTGACCCTGTCCGGCCGTGGTGATTTTACGCAGAGCCTTACGGTCAATAATCTGACCCGAGGCAGCACACCGCAGAATAATAATGCTTTTACCGGGCGCGTGGGGCTGCTTTACGCGTCTTCCATCGGGCTTAACCCGTATGTTGCCTATGCAACATCCTTCCAGCCGCAGGTGGGGCAGACCTATGATAACACCCCCTATGTGCCCACTACGGGCAAGCAGATCGAGGCAGGGGTTAAATACCGACCGGTGAAAGAGATACCGGGGTTGGAAAATTTCATGCTCACGGCAGATTTTTTCAATCTTGTTGAAAATAATGTGCTCACCTCTGACCCCAATCATACAGCCTTTGATATCCAGACAGGGCAGCAGAGAACCCGCGGTTTCGAGTTTGAAGGGATAGGGCGGCTGCCGGGGCGGATCGATTTTATTGCGTCCTACACGTATCAGGACCCGCGCATTACCCGCACAACGGAAGAGGCACAGCTTGGGCAGCGGCCTGTGGCCGTGCCGTCGCACATGGCATCGCTGTTTCTCAAGCGGGATTTCCGGTTCGGGCAGAACTGGTCAGCCGGTGTGGGCGGGGGGCTTCGCTATACCGGCAATACGGCGGGCGCGCTGCCTGAAACCTTTACCGTGCCATCGCAACTGGTGGGGGATCTGGTGGCGCATCTCGATTACCGGAAAACGCGCGTGCAGTTTAATGGCACCAATATAACGGACCAGAAATACGTGTCTGTCTGTACGCGTTCGGTCGCTTGTGCCTACGCGCCGGGCCGCGCCATGTTCGTTACCATTTCCCAGCGTTGGTAAGGCGCTGGAAAATGCCACGTTACAGGTGTTTGCGCATATGCTCGCGCAGGTCGTTACACCGCTTGGCATAATGCGATGCTTTGGAGGCAGTAAAGAAATTGATCAGAAACGCGCCTATGAGCGAGCAGAAGGAAACGATAATCAGCATCTCGCCCGTCACGCGAATGGTGTCGTTATAGTACAGGGCTGAATACCACAGCAGGGTGACGCTCAGCACCGCGCCAAAAAAACCGAACACGCCGGTGGATTTCATCAGGGAATCTTCGATGTTTTCGAAGGCCGATGTTTCTTGCCACAGGTCGAATAGTTTGCGGTCCACATCGCCCACGGCCTCGGCATGGGCCTCTTTTTCCTTGGCAGTGCGTTTGTGCGGGTTTTTTCGGTGAATTTCGAGTTCCTGCCGGGCCTTGGCAAAAACACGCCGACGCTCCTTGATGGCGGGCAGGCTGATATCCACAAAGCTCAGAATGGCGACGTTAAGCCCGGCTGAAAGCTGCACCACAGCCTGAAAATCACCCCATGTCACGGCCATTCCGGCTTATCCTCCCCAGTGTATCAGGCCGCGTTTTACGGCGTGGATGAGCCTGTGGGTAGAGAGATCAGGCATGACAGCCATTCTGTCCCCGGTGCAGGGGGCAGGGCTGAAGGGCTAGTGCAGCCAGACCTGCGAGAACAGAACCTGATTGATGGTAGTGTAAATGAAGTGTTTTACCCGCTCGGAGGTCAGCACCACGCTTTCGGTTTCAAATGCCGGAGCCATGGGGGCAAGCGCCATGACACGCTCATTGACCTGACGCCAGATGGCGTTGCGTGCTTCATCGCTCAGGCTTGTATCGGAGCGGGCGCGATCCATCAGGGCCTGTGTCGGCCCGTCGCAGAAACCGGGCAGGTTGATCGAACTGTCTGAGTGAGGGTGAAAATTCTCACAGCCTAACAGTGCATCTAAAAAATTGGAGGGAGAGGGATAATCCGCCGACCAGCCTGTCAGCCCGATCTGTGCATGGTTGTCGGTGTTCTGCATGTAGGGAAAAGCGATATTACCGTTCAATGGCCGCACGGTGGCTTTGTAGCCAATGCTTTCGAGCATGTCGCGCAGCCATGTTCCCATGGCGATATCGGTGCTGGTGTTGGCGGTAATGAGGGTTACTTTCTGCCCAGCGGTGCCGCTGGCGCGTACAAGCGCACGGGCGCGCTCAAGGTCTGGCCCACGCCATTGGGGGGCGGGGTTTTCGGGCGAGGCACCAACCGTGTAGTCGCACCCGATATCGGAAGCGGGCAGGGAGGTTGGCACCATACCGCAGAGCGGGCGGGCAATACCCGGCCCCCCATACAGGATAACCAGCGCTTTGCGGTTAAGCGCGTAATTGACCGCCTGCCGGGCAGCCAGTTCCGTAAAGGGTGGCTCCTGCATGTTCATGGACAGGAAATAGATGGACGGGTGCGGCATGACATGGGTGCGGCTGGTAAAGCGACTGCCAATTTCGCCCAGCCTGTCGAGGGGGATGGGGTCAGCCATCCAGTCATACTGGTTGTTTTCCACGGCCGTTACGGCGGTCTCGTCAGGAATACCGAAAGTATAGGTTATCCTGTCGGGAAAACCTTGGGGCTGGGCCTGCGGGTTCCATGGGGCAAAATACGGGTTGCGGCCCAGTTCAAGACGGGTGGCGGGGTCATAGGTTTCAAGCTGGTAGGGGCCGGTGCCGGGCAGGGGCGTATTGCCGGTATCGTGCGGGGGGCTTGAGGCAGGCAGGATCACGGCATGAATAAAGGCGAGCTTGTGCAGGAATTCGGTGTCGGGTTCCGTCAGGTGGAAGGTAATGCGCCGTTGTGCGGGGTCGATTTCCAGCCCTTTTTCCAGCGTGCAGGTGGCGGGGGCATTCAGGCAGGCATCGGCCCCGGCAATGGTGCCGTAAAACGCACCAGCCGTGGGGGAGGCCACCTTGAACAGCCGCTGAAAAGAGGCGCGCACATCCTGCACGGTCACGGGTTGGCCGTTGGAGAAACGTAGTCCCGGCCGCAGGGTGAAGCTGTAGGTCAGCCCGCCATTGCTTGGGGTTGGCAGGCTTTCCGCCAGATCCGGCACGAGTTGGGCACCCTCTGGCCCGGCTACTTTGCGGAAGGCCGTCAGCCCGTCATACACATTGGCAAATAGGTTGACGAAGCGCGCCCCGTAATTGATCTGCGGGTCCAGCGTGCCGCCGGAGGCCGAGGCCACAAGGCGGAGAGTGCCCCCTTTATGGGTGTCGTCGGCTGGGCTGTCCGAGGCTACGGCCTGCTCCGGTTCTTTCTGAGCGACAGCCTGCGCCATGGAGAGGGAAGGCTGGCCCGCCAGTGCGAGCGGCAACCCCGCCAGTAATGCCCACAGCCTGACGCAGCGCCCGCCAAGGGGGAGGGCGGATAATCCGGTTGTGCCGTTACTCACCCGCGTTCCGGCTGATAGCGGTAGGCTCGGGCTTGTTCAGCAGAAGTGCACGGAAATTCTGGAACATGGTGCAAAAGACGACGATGCCGACCATGATCGCGCCCATGATGATACCGATACGGGTTGCATTCTCATTCATCGGAAAAAACCTGCCATCTGCTGGTTATGCGAGCCGGAAACCGGGCCACGGAGCCTTTGTTTTCTTCTACCCCTAATCCTGCCGGGCGCAAGAGGCTGTGGGCTTTTCGGCCCTACGGGGCTCAGGCACCAGCGGTGCCGTGGCCGACCATATCCAGCGGGTTGACCAGCCGCTCGAAGGTGGGGGCGTCAACATAGCCGGATTTCAGCGCCGCCTCTTTCAGGCTCAGGTCGTCCTGTAGTGCGATATGGGCAATTTCTGCAGCCTTGTCATAGCCTATGGCGGGGCTGAGCGCGGTTACCAGCATGATGGAGCCCGCCACGTAGCGTTCGATCCGCGCGTGGTTGAGGCGCGTTCCCTCTACTGAAAAAATACGGAAATTATGGCAGCCATCGGCCAGAATACGGATACTGTGCAGACAGTTGGCCAGAATAACCGGGCGCATGACGTTCAGGTCCAGTTGACCCTGACTGGCGGCAAAGGCGATGGTGTTGTCATGCCCCAGCACCTGCGTTGCAATCATGACCAGTGCCTCGCACTGGGTCGGGTTGACCTTGCCAGGCATGATGGAGGAGCCTGGCTCGTTTTCAGGCAGTAGCAGTTCGCCCAGACCGCAGCGGGGGCCAGAGGCCAGCCAGCGCATGTCGTTGGCGATCTTGAGCAAGACAATGGCCACGGCCCGCAACCCGGCAGAGGCTCGGGCCATGGCGTCCAGCCCGGCAAGGGCTGCGAACTTGTTAGGGGCCGTTACAAACGGCCTGCCGGTCAGCGAGGCAATGCGCTCTGCAATAGCCTGACTAAAGCCGGGGGGCGCGTTCAGCCCCGTGCCAACGGCTGTGCCACCGGCAGCGAGTTCAAACAGGCCCAGACGGGCGTTTTTCAGCACGTCCAGCGCATCGCGCAGCATCTGCACCCAGCCCGACCATTCCTGCCCGACAGTAAGGGGCACCGCATCCTGCAGGTGGGTGCGGCCAATCTTGACCACGTCTTTCCATTCCGCGGCTTTGGCGTCCAGCGCATCGGCCAGTTCTTCCAGCCGGGGGAGCAGGCGGTCTTCTATTTCCAGCAGGGTTACGACATGCATCGCGGTGGGAAAGGAATCATTGCTCGACTGCCCCATGTTCACGTCATCATTCGGGTGAACCGGGGTTTTGCTACCAATATCTCCCCCCGCAAGCTGGATGGCCCGGTTGGCTATGACTTCATTGACATTCATGTTGGTCTGGGTGCCTGAGCCGGTCTGCCAGACCGAGAGCGGAAAATGCGCATCCAGCGCGCCTGCGCTGACTTCGTCTGCTACACGGGCAATCAGTTCGGCCTTCCACTGTGGCATGCGGCCCTCGGCGGCATTGACCAGAGCCGCCGCTTTCTTGACAATACCATAGGCATGATAAAGCGGCAGGGGCATGCGGTCCGTGCCAATGGAAAAATGGACAAGGCTGCGCTGTGTCTGCGCACCCCAGTAGCGGTCGGCGGGAACGGCGATCGACCCCATGGAATCCTGTTCTGTGCGGGTGCCCTGTGCGGCAATGCCTACGGGCAGGGTGGTGTCTGGCATGGGGGGCTGGGCTGCGGTGTCGGTCATCTGCGTGTCTCTCCGGGCGCGTGGTGCCGGGCGTCCATAACAGGGCGCGTGCGGTGGCGGATGCGTAAGCGTTCCTGTATGAACATGGGAACAGCAGGGCGCGCGATGCAGCCCCGGCAGGTCTGTTTGTAGTCACGTTGCCGAGAGGGGCTGCCCCGCCAGTCTGCCTTGTGTGCGTGTTCTTCGATGGTGTGGCAGCAAGCCGTCTGCTAGAAGACCACACGGTCACTGGCTGCGTGAGTTGCCATGTCTTTGCCTTACCGTTCTGTCTATTAAGTAAAATTGACTGGCGGGCGTGTCTGGAACGGGGGAGTGGACGGGTATGGCGTTAACGGGTCTGGCAGCAGCGCTGCTGGTTATTGCACTGTTGCTGGTTGTCGTGAGCGCGGTGCAGCCTCTGGCCCGCAAGCTGGAGCTGTCCGAAACCGTTCTGCTCGCCATTGTCGGGATCATTATCGGTTCGGTGGCGGATTTTGCGCTGCGTTCTTCCCATGCCTCGGCCCTGAGTGGCATTGCCGAAACCCTGCTTGATTTTCCCATTAACAGCGAAGCGTTTCTGCTGATCTTCCTGCCCGTTCTGGTGTTTCAGGGGGCGTTGGCCATTGACGTGCGGCGTCTTGCGCATGAAGCAGCCACGGTTCTGCTGCTGGCCGTGGTGGCGGTGGTGCTGTCCACCGCCATGATCGGTTTTGCCCTGCACCCGTTTGCGCAGATGCCGCTTGTGGTGTGTCTGCTGCTCGGCTCCATCGTGGCTACGACAGACCCTTCAGCCGTGGCAGGGATATTCCGTGATATCGGGGCCGCCACGCGCCTGACCCGTCTGGTGGAGGGCGAGGCGCTGCTGAACGATGCAGCGGCTATTTCGATCTTTTCCATCCTGCTGCCCTCGGTCACGCTGCATAAGGCCATCCACCCCGGTGAGGCGGTTATCTCGTTCTTCATCTCCTTTGGCGGTGCGGTCATTGTCGGGATGGTACTGGGGCGGCTGACACTGGCCATGATGTCGGCTATCGGCAGTTCCGCCGCCGAAATTACGCTTACGGTGGCGCTGCCTTACGTGGCCTATATCGTTTCGGACGAGTTCCTGTCCGTATCCGGTGTGGTGGCGACAGCCGCCGCCGGGCTGACGGTTTCGGTTTACGGGCCTTCGACCATCCGACCACAGACATGGCTATTCCTTAACCAGCTCTGGCAACAGCTTGTGTTCTGGGCGGGGTCGTTGGTGTTCGTGCTGGCCTCCATGCTGGTGCCGCATCTGCTGGTGGGCATGAACCGTTGGGACTGGGTGCTGATCCTTATTGCCAGTGTGGCGGGCATGGCCGCGCGTGCCGCTGTGGTGTTTGGTATGTTGCCGCTTCTGGCATGGAGCCGCCTGTCGCCCCCCGTTCCCACACCTTTCAAGGTTACCATGGTGTGGGGCGGTCTGCGTGGCGCCATTACGCTGGCACTGGCGCTGGCCGTGACGGAAAACGACCACGTAGCCACACCTACGGCCCATTTTATCGGGATTATCGCCACTGGCTTCGTGCTGATCACGCTGCTGGTCAACGGCACCACGCTGCGCTCGCTCGTGCTGTTTCTCAAGCTCGACCAGCTTTCTCCCATTGATGAGGCCATGCGCCATCAGGTTCTGGGGATCGGGCTTGGCAATGTGCAGAGACGGGCGAAAGCGCTGGGCGATGAGCTTGGCTTTTCCGCCGATGCCACTCGCTCCGTGCTGGAACAGGTGGCCCGCCGCTCGGAAGAGGAGCAGGCGGTTAACGAGTTCGACAATGCCCTGTCTGATACGCAGCGCATCAATCTGGCGCTGATTACCATCGCCAGTCAGGAGCGCTCCTTGCTGCTCGATCTGTTCCGCATGAAAGGGCTTTCGCGCCGGGTGATGGAAAACCTGCTGCGCTCGGCCGAGGCAGCGGTTGATGGAGCGCGGTTGGAAGGGCGTCTGGGTTATGTGCGGGCTATCCGCCGCAGGCTTAGCCCCACGCTGCGTTTCAAAATGGCGCAGGCGATCCATAACTATCTCAAACTCGACCGGCCGCTGATGCTGAGCATGGCCGAACGGTTTGAAATGCTCATGGTGGCGCATTTTGTTTCCATCTCGCTCACCCGCTTCATGCGTGTGCGGCTGGAGCCCACGCTGGGCAGCCGTATTGGCGAGATCGTGGCCGAGGTGCTGTCGCGCCAGCGCAAGCTGCTGGATGAGGCGCTGGAAACCATGCGCCTGCATTACCATGGCTATGCCGAAGCGCTGGAAAACCGCATTTTCCGCCAGATTGTCCTACGCCTTGAGGGTGAGGAATATGATGCCCTTTTGTCGGAATCTCTGGTGAGCGAAGAACTTAGCCGGGAACTGATCAAGGAAGTCGAACGCCGCCGCCACCGGCTGGACAAGCGCCTGAGCTTCGACCTGCGTAGCGGGATTGAGGAGCGGATCAAAAACGCCACTATCTTCAAGGGGTTGTCAGGGGCAGAACTGCATGATCTGGCAACCACCACATCCCTGCGCTTTGTTACCCCGCAGGAAGTGATCTGCCGCAAGGGCCGCAAGGTGAAATATGTCTATTTCATCAGTGCCGGTCTGGCGGAAGCGCATGTGGTGGGTGAAGACATGCATTTTGGCGCGGGCGATCTGATTGGTGCACAGGAGGCGCTCAAGCGCTGGCGCTGTGCTGGCACCGTCAGGGCCGTGCAGTTCGGACACCTTATGGCAATCCGTGCCTCACGCTTTCGGCGGCTGGTGGAGGATTATCCGGTGGTGCTGGAGAATATTCAGGCCAACCTGCGCAAGCGCGAAACGGGGGAGCGTCCCCTCAGCCTGCTGCCACGCCGCAAGCCGGGCCTGAATGGTGCGCCGCCTGAGCCGAAGGAAGACCCCGCGCCACTGGCTATCGAGGGTAATCCCACACCGCCCTTGCTGGACGCACCGGCAACCGGAGGCGAGGCCCTATAAGCACAGGGCTGCTTCCGGCTGCCATGTTGTGGCTTAGAGAGGCGTTATGACTGTGTGGCGCGCAGGGCGAGGCCAAACTGCACCCAGCTTACGCCACTGACAATCAGTTCCACGGCCACGAACGTGCCGATCAGCCACAGGCCCGACCAAGGCAGGGTCAGATACAGGCACAGCCCCACAACAAAGCTGATAAGCCCGCTGAACAGGATCACGCCCCAGCCCGGCAGCGCACGGTGCCGGAGGGCGATGATAGCGCGGCTGATGCCCACCACCATGAAGCAGGCCGCCGCAAACAGGGTTATGGCCGCAGAGCCGGAAACGGGTTCGGCAATCAGGATACCTCCGGCGATAACGTAAAGCGCACCGCAGAGCAGAGCCAGCAGAAAGCCGCCCCAGTCCCGCACGGCCACAGCGTGCGCGCCTTGCATGAACCCTGCGAAAATCAGCAGGGCGCCAATAAAGATAGTGCTGGCCAGCGTTACGGCGACAGCCTCCACACAGGAGACAAAGCCCAGAGCGATCAGCAGGGCGCCTATACCTACGAACAGGCCCCATTTGCGTGCAAACGGCATGAAATATTTTCCTTGAATACGGTCGGTGGCCTGATCTTGGCCGGAATGATGGCAGCGGCATGCGGTATCCGGTCATGCCCCTTTGGGCATAATATGGTGTTGGGGTAAGGAGAAAGGGAAAAATGCACAGCCCTGTTCCTGCATGCCGCTCCATCGGGAGTGTGTCGGTTTCTTGACAGAACGCGGCAGTTTCCGTAAAGGCTGCCACCATTGCCGGGAATGAGGACGAAACGGCCAGCACGCTACGGCTGGTAATGCGTTTCGCGCCCGCTCCAGTCCGCGGTGGACGGAGACTACCGGTGTAATGACGGGACAGGCAACCGCAAGGCCGCCGCCCGCCTGTTGAGAGTAAGAGCGCACTATGAGCAAGCGCCTCGAGAGCAAGTACAAAATCAATCGTCGCCTCGGCGTCAACCTGTGGGGCCGTGCGAAGTCCCCGGTTAACCGTCGTGAATACGGCCCCGGCCAGCATGGCCAGCGCCGCAAGGGCAAGCCCTCCGACTTCTCCGTGCAGCTGATGGCCAAGCAGAAGCTCAAGGGCTACTACGGCAACATCACGGAAAAGCAGTTCCGCCGCTACTATCAGGAAGCCGTGCGTCGCAAAGGCGATACGTCTGAAAACCTGATCAACCTGCTCGAACGTCGTCTGGACGCGGTGATCTACCGCATGAAGTTCGCAATCACTCCGTTTGCGGCTCGCCAGTTCATCAGCCATGGCCACATTCTGGTCAACGGCCGCAAGCTGAACATCCCGTCCTACATCGTTAAAGATGGTGACGTGATTGAAGTGCGCGAAAAGTCCAAGCAGCTTGCCATCGTTCTGGATGCAACACAGTCCGCTGAGCGCGACGTGCCGGAATACATGGAAGTCGATCATCGCCAGATGAAGGGCACGTTCCTGCGTGGCCCGCAGCTTTCCGATGTGCCGTACCCGGTGCAGATGGAACCCAATCTGGTGGTCGAATTCTACTCCCGCTAATCCGGGCGTACAGATTCGGTTTGTGCTACGCCGGGTGGAGGGCCTGCTCTCCACCCGGCGTTTGCCGTTTTTACCGGTGCCAGCCTTTATTGCGCGCACCGTCTTGGAACTGGTTTTCGCATGTCTGATCCCGCCATGGCCGAACTGGGCAGGGAAATTGCCCGTCGGCGCACCTTTGCCATTATCTCCCATCCTGACGCCGGTAAAACGACGCTGACCGAGCGTATCCTGCGTGCAGGTGGGGCCATTCAGCTTGCGGGCAATGTGCGCGCCAAGGGCGAGCGCCGCCGGACACGGTCTGACTGGATGGCAATCGAGCGGGATCGTGGCATTTCGGTTGTCAGCTCGGTCATGACGTTCGATTACGGCGGCTGCGTGTTCAATCTGCTCGATACGCCCGGACATGAAGACTTTTCGGAAGATACCTACCGCACCCTGACAGCCGTGGATTCCGCCGTGATGGTGATCGACGCCGCCAAGGGGATCGAGGACCGGACGCGCAAGCTGTTCGAAATCTGCCGCCTGCGCGATATTCCCATTGTCACATTCATCAACAAGATGGACCGTGAAGCGCAGGACCCCTTTGCACTGCTTGATGAAATTGCCTCGTCACTGGCGCTCGATACATCGCCCGCGACATGGCCGGTTGGCCGTGCGGCAAATTTTGCAGGCACGTATGACCTGCTGAACGATACGCTGCACACCCCAACGCCTCTGCCGCAGGACGACCCGCGCCTGACACAACTGGAAGAGGAACTGGAACTGGCCCGCGCCGCCCTGCCGCCTTTCGAGCGCGAATCCTTTGATGCGGGGCACCTTACCCCAGTGTTCTTCGGGAGTGCGATCAAGGAAATCGGGGTCACGGACCTGCTGGATGCGCTGGTGGCCTTTGGGCCTTCCCCTCGTGCGCAGGCAGCCGAAAGCCGCACCGTTACGGCGGATGAAACTGGCATGACGGCGCTGGTGTTCAAAATTCAGGCGAATATGGACCCCAACCACCGCGACCGTATTGCCTTTGCGCGTGTCTGCTCGGGCCGTCTGACGCGGGGCATGAAGCTCAAGCATACTCGTACGGGTAAGAGCTTTGCCGTGCATACGCCGCAGTTCTTTTTCGCGCAGGACCGGCATCTGGCAGAGGAAGCTTTTGCGGGCGATGTGGTGGGTATTCCCAACCACGGCACGCTGCGCATTGGCGATACGCTGACTGAGGGTGAAGACATCCAGTTTACCGGCGTGCCGCATTTTGCGCCTGAAATCCTGCGTCGCGTTCGCCTTGATGACGCAATGAAGGCCAAGAAGCTCAAGCAGGCTCTGGTGCAGCTTGCGGAAGAAGGCGTGGTACAGCTTTTCCGCCCTCAGGATGGCGCGCCGCCGATTGTGGGGGTGGTGGGTACCCTCCAGCTTGACGTGCTACAGGCGCGGCTGAAGGCGGAATACGGCGTTGGTATTGGCTTTGACTCAACGCCTTATTCGCTCGCGCGCTGGATTACCGGCCCGCGCGATAAAATCGAAGCCTTTGCCGGGGCCAACCGTGCTGCCATGGCGGATGATTTGGATGACGATCCGGTGTTTCTCGCTACGTCTTCGTTCATGATGCGGCGTACGGAAGAACAGAACCCCGATATCCGCTTTCATGACATCAAGCAGATTGGTATTGGCGTGGGCTAAGGCCCATGGCCGTTTGGGCATAAAAAAAGGGAGCCGAAAGGCTCCCTTTTCTGTTTCCCGCCCTGTTGCCACGGCGGGAAAGCGAAAGTGGTATCAGACCAGTGCCTGCTTGAGAGCAGCCGTCAGTTCCTTGGTGCCAGCCTTGCCACCCAGATCACGCGTGCGCACGGAACCTTTGGTGATGACATTGGCAATGGCGCTGTCGATCCGGTCTGCCAGATCGCCACGGCCGACATGGCGCAGCATCATCACGGCGGCCAGCAGCAGGGCCAGCGGGTTGGCAACGCCCTTGCCTGCGATATCGGGGGCAGAGCCGTGCACGGCTTCAAAGACAGCAGCCTTTTCACCGATATTAGCACCCGGTGCCATACCCAGACCGCCGACCAGACCAGCCGTGAGGTCGGACAGGATATCGCCGAACAGGTTGGTGGTGACGATCACGTCAAACTGCCACGGGTTGATGACAAGCTGCATGGCGCAGGCATCGACAATCCGTTCGTTGAACTCGATGCGGCCCTTGTATTCTTCGGCCACCTTGCGGCCTTCTTCAAGGAACAGCCCGGTCAGCAGCTTGAGAATGTTTGCCTTGTGCACGATGGTAACCGTCTTGCGGTTGTTCTGCACGGCGTATTCAAAAGCGTATTTGACGATACGGCGGCATTCCGCGCGGGAGGTAAAGCCCGAGCTGAGGGCGATGCCCTTGGGGTCTTCACCCACCGGAATGTAGTGTTCCATCGCCGCGTAGTACCCTTCAAGGTTCTCGCGGAAGAGCACAAGATCGATATCTTCGAACTTGCCGCCGGGCACGATGGTCTTGGTGGGGCGCAGGTTGGCAAACAGCCCGAATTCCTGGCGCAGCGTCACGTTGATGGACTTGAAACCACCCCCGACCGGCGTGGTCAGCGGGCCTTTCAGGGCGAGGCCGGTGCGGCGGATGCTTTCGATCGTCTGCTTGGGCAGAGGATCGTTTACGGCGTCAACGCCAGCCATGCCGGCCAGTTGGGGATCCCATGCGAATGGGGCGTTAACCGCATCCAGAATCTCGATTACCGATTCAACAATTTCAGGGCCAATTCCATCGCCAGCGATAAGAGTGGCGGGAATGGTCTTGCTGTCTGCTGTCATTCTGAGAAGCTCCCTTTCACTTCGCTGCCTGTTCTGCGCCTCTTTCGCCGGTCAGGCGATTCCCATTTGCGTGACAATCCGCGTCGGGTTTCGTCTTCACGGGCAGTTGAGAGGCGCACAGGCGTTTTCTAGCCAGTTTTGCGCGTCCTGAGGCAGAAATGGTGCGATCTGCCCCAGAATTTGCGCATGATAGGCATTCAGTCGTGACGTATCTTCCGCACCCAGCAGGGCAGGGTCGATCAGGCGCGTGTCAAAGGGCGCCAGCGTCAGTGTTTCAAATTCCAAAAAGACACGTTCGGTTTGTACCCGTTGTGCGGGGCGTACCAGAACCAGTGTTTCAAGACGGATTCCATACGCACCCGGCAGGTAAAAGCCCGGCTCGTTCGACAGAACCATGCCCGCTTCCAGTGCAATGGCGGAAGGCGCCTTGGCAATCCGCGCAGGCCCTTCATGCACGGACAGGAAAGAGCCGACTCCATGCCCGGTGCCGTGGTCGTATTCCAGCCCGTCCTGCCACAGAGCGTAGCGGGCCAGCGCATCCAGCGCCGTGCCGGTGGTGCCTGCGGGAAAACGCGCATGGCCCAGTGTCAGGTTGCCTTTGAGCACACGGGTAAACGTGGCGCGCAGGGCATCGGGCGGTGTGCCCGGCCCGGTCCAGATTGTGCGGGTAATGTCGGTAGTGCCATCAGGATACTGGCCGCCGCTATCGCACAGATAGACTTCGTTTTCGCCCAGCCTGCGATCACTCTGCGGGGTTACCCGGTAGTGGATAATGGCCCCGTTAGGGCCGGAGCCGGAAATGGTGGGAAAAGATGCGCCCCGGTAAAGCGCATGCTCAGCCCGGAAGGCCTCCAGTCGGTCGGCGGCTTCAAGCTCCGTGCAGCCCTGTCCCTGCGTGTCGAGCCAGTGCAAGAAGCGGCATACGGCCACGCCGTCGCGCAGATGGGCCGCGCGCATACCAGCCTGCTCGGTAGCGTTCTTGCGGGCTTTTGGCAGCAGGCACGGGTCTGGCGTGGGGCACACGGTGGCCCCGGCATTTTCAAGAACCTGCGTGAACCAGACTGCATTAGAGGCCGGATCTACCCCGATGCGTGCGCCGCTCATGCGCCTCAGTACTGCCTGCATGTGTTCTGGCTCATGCAGGCGAATATCCGGCCCGAGCCATGTTTTTACATCTGCTGGTATTTTGGCTTGAGAGACAAACACATCGACCGTGGCATCCGCATGGACCATGGCAAATGCCAGCACGACAGGCGTGCAGGGAATATCCGCGCCACGGATGTTGAGCAGCCACGCAATGGAGGCGCTGTCGCTCAGGATGGCGGCGCTCTGCCCGAGCGTTTTCAGTTCTGCTGCAATGGTGGCCCGCTTGGTGGCGGATTCCTCGCCCGCATAGTCTAGCGGGTGGATAAAGGCTGGGGCCGTGGGCAGGGTGGGGCGGTCGGCCCACAGGCTGTCGATAAGGTTGTGGTCGGTTGGTACCAGCGTGATGTCCGGTATGGACAGGAACGGCCTGAGGGCCGACTGGCTCATTACCCGTGGGTCATAACCGATCCGGCTGCCCGGCGTTGCGGTGGTGGCCAGCCATGTGGCGGGCGGCGTGTTCAGGCTGTGCAGGCATGACCAGAGTACTGAATCAACCTCCTGCGCCATCTGGGTTGTGTAGCGGCCATCGGAAAAAACAGCGGCTTTGGTGGCCAGCACCACAGCGCTTCCCGCACTGCCGGTAAAGCCGGTCAGCCAGGCCAGACGTTCGGCGCAGGCCGGGGTGTATTCCCCTAGATATTCATCGCTATGGGGGACCAGAAGCCCATCCAGTCCGTTTTCTGTCAGCGCTGCGCGCAGGGCGGCAAGGCGGTGGGGAAAAGGATGGGCAGGAGCCATGCTTATTGTCCTTTGGCGCGAAGTGTCGGGCGGTTGGGCTTGCGGAGCACGAGCGTTGCCCAGTCGCCTTCGGTCAGAACCTGTTCAAGCACCAGCCCCTGCCGCCTGTGGGCAGACAGCACCATGCGGATTTGCGTGCGCAGAAGCCCTGCCAGAATGACAGTGCCGCCGGGGCTCAGGTTGCGCGCAAGGTCTTTGGCCATAAGGCAGAGCGGGCGGGCCAGAATATTGGCAAACACCAGATCATACGGAGCCGCACGGCGGATGGCAGGCGTGTTCCAGCCATTGCCCAGTCGGCAGGTGAGCAGGCGGCTTAGCTGATTACGCTGGGCGTTATGGGCTGAAACCCGCACCGACCACGGCTCGATATCCACGGCCAGAACCGGCCTGTGCAGCAGGGCCGCTGCTGCCATGGCCAGAATGCCGGTGCCGCAGCCCAGATCAAGAATGCGCCGGGGCGCACGGTGGGCGATCCGTTCCAGCGCACGCAGGCACCCACGGGTGGAGCCGTGCTCGCCCGAGCCGAACGCAACCCCGGCATCCAGGGTCAGGGCAATGCGTGTGCTATCAGCCTGTTCCGGCAGGTGCGTGCCACGAATGACGAAACGGCGACCGACTGCCTGCTCGGGAAAAGCTTCATACGTGCGGGCCAGCCAGCCTTCTGCCTCGGTGGGGCTACGCTCAAGCTCAGCATTTTCGCCGCTGGCGAGCTGCGCCAGAAGCAGGGCGGTGGTCAGTTCATCATCGCGGTGGCCATGGTCGCGCACGCCTTCAACCCGCCAGAGCGTGCCTTCCGGGTTGGCCTCGAAAATGCCGACCGTGGTGCACACACTGCCAATGGCGTTTTCAAAAAACGGCACGGCGGCTTCGGGTACGGTGACAGCAATCGTTTCCAGACTGGTGGCGTGGCGGCGGGTGGTGGGGGCCATTAGAGTTTCTCGATAAAGGAGGAAAGAAGTCGTTTGGTGCCAACGCCTTCGAACACGACCTCAACATGGTGTCGGTCAACGGCAATGACGGTGCCTTCCCCAAAGCGGGGGTGGCGCACCTGCTGGCCCAGCGAGAATGCGGGGGCCGTGGCTACAGGCCGGGTGGCGGGTGTTCTGCGCGGCGAGGACAGGCCGGGTGTGGCGTTGAGCGGCCCGGCGGCAAAAAGGGATTCGGTGCTGCGCAGGCCGTGCTGGCGCGTGCCGCCCTCGTTCTTGCGGGTAATATGCTCTTCAGGCAGTTCATCCAGAAAGCGGCTGGGCATGGAAGGCTGCCAGTTCGCGTATATCCGGCGGCTGCCTGCGTGGTAGATAAGGGCCAGCTTGCGCGCGCGCGTAATACCGACATAGGCAAGGCGGCGTTCTTCTTCCAGCCCTTTCAGCCCGCCTTCATCCAGCGTGCGCTGCGAGGGAAACACGCCTTCCTCCCAGCCGGGCAGGAACACGATATCGAATTCCAGCCCCTTGGCGCCGTGCAGGGTCATGATGGACAGGCGCGCTTCCTGCGCGTTTTCATCCTGTTCCATGACAAGGGCTACATGTTCGAGAAAATCCCCCAATGTCGGGAAATCGGCTAGTGCGCGCACCAGTTCCTTAAGGTTTTCCAGACGGCCCGGCGCCTCGGGCGAGCGGTCCTGCCGCCACATGTCCAGATAGCCGCTTTCTTCCAGCAGGTGTTCGGTGGCGACAACATGGCCTTCACGCGCGAGCAGTTCGCGCGTGGCTTCCAGCGTGGCCAGCAGGGTGCTGACCTGCTCTCCTAGCTTGCCTTTGAGCGTGCCGTTTTCGGTCAGAATACGTGCGGCGGCGGTCAGGGGTTGGTTGTGCTCGCGTGCGCTGGCATGGAGTTTCTGCAACGCCGCAGGGCCTACACCCCGTTTGGGCGTGTTGACGATTCTCTCAAACGCCAGATCATCCGCAGGCTGGTTGAGCACGCGCAGATAGGCGAGGGTGTCGCGTATTTCGGCCCGCTCATAAAAACGCACACCGCCAACAATACGGTAGGGCAGGCCGGTCTGTACCAGACGTTCTTCAAAAGCGCGGGTCTGGAAACCGGCGCGCACCAGAATGGCCATTTCCGTCAGTGAATGCCCCTGCCGGCGCAGGGATTCGGCGCGTTCGCATACGCTCCGGGCCTCAGCATCCGAATCCCATACGCCGATGACACGCACCTTCTCGCCTTCGGAATCCTCACGGCCAGAGCGCAGGGTCTTGCCCAAGCGTTCGCCATTATGGGCGATCAGTCCGGCGGCGGTTCCCAGAATATGCCGGGTGGAGCGGTAGTTACGCTCCAGCCTGACTACCTGCGCGCCGGGAAAATCCTTTTCAAACCGCAGGATGTTTTCAACCTCAGCCCCGCGCCATGAGTAGATCGACTGGTCGTCATCTCCCACGCAGCAGATATTGGCCGAACCGTCAGGCTGCTTGGCCAGCAGGCGCAGCCACAGATACTGGACGGTGTTGGTATCTTGGTATTCGTCCACCAGAATATAGCGGAACAGGCGGTGATACTGGGCTAAAATATCAGGGTGGGTGCGCAGGATTTCCGTTACATGCAGCATCAGATCGCCAAAATCGCAGGCGTTGAGCTGTATCAGGCGCTGCTGATAGGCCGTGTAAATGGCGCGAGCATGGCCGTTGGCAAAATCCGTGTCTTCCGCCGGGGTTACGCGCGCGGGTGTCAGGCCCCGATCCTTCCAGCGCTGGATCACGCCCAGTAGCCCCGGTGCCGGCCAGCGTTTGGTATCGATCCGCCATGGCTCCATGACCTGCTTGAGCAGGCGCAACTGGTCGTCCGTGTCCAGAATGGTGAAGCTGGATGTCAGGCCCGCCGTTTCCGCGTGGCGGCGCAGCATGCGTGCGCACAGGGCGTGGAAGGTACCCAGCCACAGCCCTTCCGCCGGGCTGCCCAGCAGGGTGCCCACGCGCTCGCGCATTTCCCGCGCGGCCTTGTTGGTAAAGGTTACCGCCAGAATCTGCCACGGCTTTGCCCGACCTGTTAGCAGGATATGGGCGAAGCGGGTTGTCAGGACACGGGTTTTGCCCGTGCCAGCCCCGGCCAGCACCAGCAGCGGGCCATCCGTTGTTTCAATGGCCGCACGCTGCTCGGGGTTGAGCCGTGCAAGATAGGACTCGCCCTCAGAGGGCAGGGACGCAAAAAGCGGTGAGGAAGGGGGTTCGGATGTCGTCACCAGACCCTTATATAATGATGTCGGGCATTAGGCCAATCGGAGCAGGATCATGGATAACGGGCCGCCGGATGAACAGGCTGAAAGACGGCGGAGTGGCAGGCTTACGGGGCAGGGGCGGAGCGGGAGCGTTTTTGACAGCACTGGCCCACAGGGGCACAGGCAGCGCATGCGCGAACGCGTACTGCGGCATGGTCCCGCCGGTCTGGCTGACTACGAAATTATTGAAATGCTGCTGTTTTCAGGTGTGCCACGGCGCGACACCAAGCCACTGGCCAAAGCGCTTATAAACCAGTTTGGCTCGTTATCCGCTGTGCTGGGGGCTCCACCGGAAGCCTTGCGGGCAGCCGGCGCGCCTGAGCGGGGTGCCGGGGTGTTCGGCTGTGTTGCGCAGCTTGCGGCTACAGCGCCGCGTGCGGCCGAAGCCGAGCGGCTGATGCTCGATAGCTGGGGCAGTATTTTTTTATACGCCAATTCCTGTCTGGCACTCAGTCCGCCGGGGCAGGTTCGGGCCCTGTTTCTGGATAGCCATAACAACCTTCTGGCCGATGAAGCTTTGCCGGGGCAGCCGTTTCAGGATGCTGCGGAGGCTGTGGCCACCCTTATGCGCCGGGCCGTGGCGCTGCATGCCTGCGCGGTGCTGACGGTGCATCTCGTGCGTGATGATACCCAGCTCGATCTGGCGCTGGCGCAGGCCAGACCGCTGGCGGTTGCCATAGGGCAGGCGGCTCCACGGCTTGCTTTAAGTGCGCATGGGCATCTGGCAGTGGGGCGCGCGCAGTGGCTGAGCTTCAGCTACGACGGGGATGAAGCGTGAACCGGCGTAAATCGGCCGATCCCGCACGGCGAAACCCCTCAGGCGAACTGGATGATGCCGCGTTCTTCCGTTTCGGGCACGGTGGGCCGCAAGGGGCGGAAATTTTCCCACCAAGAGAGCCGCTGCTGGCAGTTGGCGCGGATGAAGTGGGTCTGCTCGCACGTCTTGTTAGCCTCGCAGTGCCCCGGCTTGCAGGCCCCGAAGCCGTGGCCCAGCGCCTGCTGGCCGCACATGGCTCGTTGGCAGGCGTGTTCGCGGCGGCGGGTAGTGCGGGGGAGGCGTGGCAGCAATGGCCAGATGCGCTCAGGGTTATGCTGCTGGTTGTGCATGAAGCGCGCCGCAGGGTGCAGGAGGCCTCCTTGCGCGCCCAGCGCCTGTTAACCAGCGGGCCGCAGCTTCATGCCTATCTGCACACTGTCATGGCGCATGAGCGTGTGGAGCAGATTCGCGTGCTGTATGTGGATAAGGAGCACTATCTGCTCGAAGATGTTCTAATGGGGCAGGGCACGGTGGATCATGCGCCGGTTTACCCGCGCGAGGTCGTGCGGCGCGGGCTGGAGCTGGAGGCTGCCGGGCTGATTCTTGTGCATAACCACCCCAGCGGCAATCCGGCTCCGTCCGATTCCGATATTATCATGACGGGCCGTGTGATCGCCGCCGCCGCCGTATTCGACATGGCTGTCATTGACCATGTGATTGTTGGCGGCGGGCGGATATTCAGCCTCAAGGCGGAGGGGTTGCTGTAGCGCTCAGCTATCCTGCTCAGCCAGATCGGGAGCAGCGCAGCGTGTGGCCAGAGACCCAAGCGCCGCACGGATTCCGAATTCACCGGGCAGGCTACCGAACGGAAAGAGCAGGTTCACATGGCCCATCTTGCGGCCGGGCAGGGCCTGTTCCTTACCGTACAGATGGGGGATATGGCCCGGTGTCGCTACGATATCAGGCCACAGTGCCATGTCTTCCGGCCCGACGAGGTTTTTCATCACCGCGTCGGAATGGCGCACGGCCGGGGGTAGGGGCAGGCCCGCCACAGCGCGGATATGCAGGTCAAACTGGTCCTGCGGGCAGGCATCCATCGTCCAGTGGCCCGAATTATGCGGGCGGGGCGCGATTTCATTGACCAGCAACGTGCCAGAGCGTGAGAGAAACATCTCCACACCCATGATCCCGACCAGGTCGAGGGCTTGGGCGATATTTGTCGCCAGAGTCTGGGCATCCTGAGCGATGGCATCCATCACCGGGGCGGGAGCCAGCGTTAGGTCCAGAATACCCTGCCAGTGCTTGTTCTGCACCGTATCGAAACAGCGGATGGTGCCATCCGTGCCGCGTGCGACCATCACACTGAGTTCGCTGGCGAAATCCACCATACCTTCGGCCACCAGCGGGTGCGGGGCCAGCGTATCGAAGGCGTTGTCCAGTTCCGCCGCGTCATGCACGCGAATCTGGCCCTTGCCGTCATAGCCATTACGGGTGGTTTTGAGAATGAGTGGCAGGCCGAGGCTTTTGGCCGCGTCATGCAGGTCAGCCCGGTTGAGCACGGCATGCCACGGGGCGAGGGGAATACCCGCCTCGGACAGGAAGGTTTTTTCTGCCAGCCGATCCTGACTGATACGCAGGATATGCCCCGAGGGACGCACCGGGCAATGGCGGGAGAGATGGTCCAGCGCATCTGCACTGATGTTTTCGAACTCGAAAGTGACAACATCCACCGCGCGGGCGAAGGCCTCCAGTGCCGCAGGGTCATCATAGGCGCCGAGGGTTATGGCGTCGGCCACCTGAGCCGCGGGGCCGCTGGCATCCTGTGTCAGAATATGGGTGCGGTAGCCTAGTTGGGCTGCGGCAATGGCCGACATGCGGCCAAGCTGCCCACCGCCGACAATACCAATGACTGCGTTGGGGGGCAGGGCGGCTGTGTCGTTCATGGCAGTTCGGTCATGGGGGTGTTGGGAACAGAGGCGGTCTGCAAGGCGCGCCATGCTTCCAGCCGGGCCGCGAGGGCCGCGTCTTGCACGGCTAGAATGGAGGCGGCCAGCAGGCCCGCATTCTTGGCCCCTGGCGCGCCAATGGCCAGCGTGCCCACGGGCACGCCACCGGGCATCTGAACGATGGAGAGCAGACTGTCCATGCCTTTGAGCGCACGGGATTCCACCGGCACGCCCAGCACGGGCAGGCGGGTCCATGCCGCACACATGCCCGGCAGGTGGGCTGCCCCGCCCGCACCGGCGATAATGACATGCAGGCCGCGATCCGCCGCCGTGCGGGCATAATCCGCCAGCCTGTCTGGCGTGCGGTGCGCGGAGACGATGTTCACCTCATGCGGGATGGCCAGTTCGTTCAGGATTGCATCCGCATGGCGCATGGTCTCCCAGTCGGACTGGCTGCCCATAATAATGCCGACACGCACCTTGGCGCCATCTGCCATGATGGTGCTGGTCTGTTCGGATGCGGAACGGGTATCCGTCTCGTTATCGTACGGGGCGTCGGGTGGGAACTGGTCTTGCGTGCTCACGGGGGCGGTCTATCCACTTGGTCTGGCCAGATGCGCGGGCCACGCGTTCAGGCCGGTTGGCAAGGAGGTTGGCAAAAGGCCGGCAGGCCGGTTGAAAAAGGTCAGGCAATATTGTCCGGGATCAGCCTGCTTTCAAGCCTTGTGATAAGGTCCTTGAGCTGAAGCTTCCGTTTTTTGAGGCGCTGGAGGTAAAGCTGGTCGATAAAAGCCGTTTCGGATGTCATGCGGTTGATGACGGTATCGAGGTCGCGGTGTTCGCTGCGGAGTTCATGAAGCTGGCCAAGCACTGAATCACGGTCATGCAGCATTCTGTTACTCTCCTTACACCAAGGTAGGAACCTGCGTAGCATCGGGGCCTTGCCCGCGCACGTATTTCCAGCAGTGTTGACCAACCCGGCGCATCAGGCCAGCCCACAGATACAAAAAAGTTCCATGAACCCAGCGCATGACATCATGTCGTGAATAATGAAATTAGCATGAAATTAACGGCCGACAGTACGTTACCGTTGTCAGGTCCACAACCGAATGGAGGCCGCCATGACGCGCCTTACAAGGATTGAAAGTCTCAAGACCCGCCATTTCCGTGTTGACCAGCAGATTGTCAACGAAGGTGGAAGACCCAGACCGGACGAGCGCGTGCTCATGTGCCTGAAGTTGCAGAAGCTGCGACTCAAGGAAGAAATAGAGAAGCTCGCGACATAACCATACCCCCGGCGCACAGGCGCCGGGGGTGGGTGGCGTTATTCTTCTGAAAAATTGAAATCGCCAGCTTCAAGGGTGGGGGTAGGAATTTCCGCCCCTTCCCGCTCAAGCCGGGTATTCGCTTCCGAAATGGCGGCGTTCAGGTCTGTCTGGCTGCACAGGCCAACCGTCACCGGGTCGCGCGGCTTGATGTTGGGCGTGTTCCAGTGCTGCTTGTCACGCACCTTGGCAATGGTGTCCTTGGTGGTGCCCAGCAGTTTGACAATCTGCACATCATTGAGCTGCGGGTAGTTGCGCAGCAGAAAGGCAATGCCATCCGGCCGGTCATGGCGCTTGGCGATAGGCGTGTAACGCGCGCCCTTGGAGCGGCGGCGCACCGGATTATTGACCGTCAGAATCTTCAGCCGTGCCGTGGTCGAGGCCTCGCAGCGGCGGATTTCCTCGGCTGTTACCTGATGGTTGGCAATCGGGTCGTAACCGACAATCCCCTGAGCGACCTCACCATCCGCGATAGCCTGCACTTCCAGCGGGTGCATGCCGCAGAATGCAGCGATCTGCTCAAAGCTGAGGGCGGTTTTTTCAATCAGCCACACGGCGGTCGCCTTGGGCATAAGCGGTAAGGTTGTCATGGCTTCCATCCTGTCATTCGGGCCGCGTTACGCAGGCACCCGTAAGTTGACGGCCTGGAAGAGTCGTGGCTTCCCAAACCCTGCGTGCCTGCCGACGCGCATATGGGGCACGATATGGCGGGAGCAACCCACGCAGGTCAAGCCGCAAATGCACAACAGGCAAGGGGAACACCCGTGTTTTCCCCTTTTTGTGCCCGACAGGCAGGCCGGAAGGCCGTTTGGAGAGGCCGCGTGTTACGGCGGCTCTCCTCAGGCCCTTTACCTGCCTGTGGTTCAGGCAGCGCTTGCCACGGGGGGTGTCTCTTCCGGCGCGTTGGTCTGTCCGGCTTCAGCCGAGCGGTTGTGGAGCTGTACCGCGCCGCTTTCGGCACTGCGTACTGGAATACGGCGTGGCTTGAGCGCTTCGGGCACGATCTGGCGTACCGTGATACGCAAAAGCCCGTTATGCATGTCGGCCCCCGTAACTTCCACATGGTCCGCCAAAGCAAAGCGGCGCTCGAACGCCCGGCGGGCAATGCCACGGTGCAGCACTTCGCCTTCCGCCGTTGGTGCGCCAACACGGCCCGATACAACCAGCGTGCTATCTTGCACAATCAGTTCAATATCTTCAGGGCCAAAACCGGCCACGGCCATGGTCAGGGCGTAGCTGTCACTGCCTGTCTTGGCGATATCGTAAGGCGGGTAGCTGGGGGCGCCATTGGCGCGTGCAGCGCTATCCATCACCTGCGCCAAGCGGTCAAAACCAATGGCTGTGCGAAAAAGGGGGGAGAAATCGTATGTCATGATCAGGGAACCTTCTCTGTTGGCAAGGTCCTGTCGTGCTGGCCCGGGCCCCGTTATGGCGACCCCGCCCGACAGTCTGTGCGGCAAACCCCGGTTTGCGGGCATCTGCCACCCCTGAACGTGGAAAACCCCACCCCCTTTTTCAAGGGGATGGGGTTCACATTCGTTCGTCCCGAAAAGGCTCGCGCCAGCCAGCCGGACCCTACATGGCCCGGCCGGGGCAGAATCAGCCCTTCGTGCGCGTGCCGATACCGGCAAAGCGCTTGTTGAACTTGGCCACCTGGCCTCCCGTGTCGAGCATACGCTGCACGCCGGTCCATGCGGGATGGGACTTGGTGTCCACGTCCAGACGCAGGGTATCGCCGGGTTTGCCGTAGCAGGAGTGCGTCGTGTATTCGGTGCCGTCGGTCATGACAACGGTGATTTCGTGATAGTCGGGGTGAATGCCGGGCTTCATGGCTGTCAATCTTTCTCTGTCACAGGATGGCCCGATGCCGACCGGGCTTTTGTGGGCAGCATATAGCGATCCATGGAGATCGGATCAACACTTCATTTCCTATGTGTGTTTTATGCTCGATCAGGCCCGAATGCCTACGGTTGCTGGTGCTTTTTGCTGCTCCCGTGCGTTCTGAGGCTGTGACAGATCGGCAATTGGCGCCATACTCAGGCGCTATATTCCAGATAACAAAGAGGAACATCAAAATGGCCGAGCAGGGTTTTCCCCTTCATACTCCTGGCTGGGTAGCGGAATTCCGCGCCTTTATTATGCGTGGCAACGTGGTTGATCTGGCGGTTGGTGTGATCGTCGGTGCGGCGTTCACCTCCATCGTCAACAGTCTGGTCAAGGACGTTTTTAACCCGCTGCTGGGGCTGCTGATCGGGGGGATCGATTTTTCCAACCTGTTCATCACCCTCAAGGGGCCGCATCTGGCGACACTGGCTGAAGCCCAGAAGGCCGGGGCTGTCACCATGAACATTGGCCTGTTCCTGAATGCGGTCATCCAGTTCGTTATTGTCGCACTGGTGATCTTCTGGGTTGTGAAGGCGCTTACCCGCCTGCATGTCCGTGAAGACGAACAGCCCAAGGCACCGCCCGCGCCCACCCGCACGGAGGAACTGCTGGAGCAGATCCGTGATGAACTGGCCGCCAAGGCTCCACCCGCAGCCTGAGCATGCACGCTCTGTCCATGTGGCGTGGAATGTGGAATAGAATGCCGGTCATGAGTCGTCCGGCATTCCTTTTTTTATCCGCTTTACGCACGAAGTCGCAGGATAGGCGCTCTGTCCGTCTGGCGGGTATGGGCGTGCGGGCTGTTGCCCTGCTCGGTTTGCTGGCGGGGTGCCAGTCCCATAGTGGCGGGCTGGTTGTCCGCCCAACCCCCAAGACCGTCCTTTATAGCTACGTCATTGCCAATGGCATGGCGCGTGGGCGGTTGATGTCAGACCGGGTTACGGTTGGGGAATATATGCGTATTCTCCAGTCGGACAGGGAGGCCCTGACAGCCATTATGCAGCTGCGCGACAGGCCGAGTAATGAAAACCTGAACAAGGCAGGGCAAAGGGTTGAGGACTTCATTAGCCTCATTAACAGCCCGCCAGCGGTCGTAACGCCCGACAATATTCAGGCATCAGCCCCACCGGAGCCGGGGCCGGTCATGCGGATCGTGCATTAGGGCCGTATAATCAGAGAGAGGCAGGGTGCTAGTGGCACCCTAAAAAAGCCCTGCCGGGGCGGGAGTTTTTCCCAGCCCGGCAGAGCTTTTTTTTCAGGAGGCGGTGGCCGTTCCTGTTTTTGTTTTAGCGCCGCGCTTGAGGCGGCCTTCCCCCATGAACAGCAGCAGTGGTGCTGCAATGAAGATGGAGGAAGAAGTGCCCACCACAATGCCGAACAGCATGGTCCATGCAAAACCCGACAGTGTGGCGCCGCCCCACAGGGCCAGCGGCAGGGCTGCCAGAAACACCGTGGAAGATGTGCCCAGCGTGCGGTTGAGCGTTTCGTTGATGGAGAGGTTAATGAGTTCCATCAGCGGCATGGTGCGGTATTTGCGCAGGTTTTCACGCACGCGGTCATACACCACCACTTTGTCGTTAGTGGAATAGCCCAGAATGGTCAGGATAGCCGCAACCATGACCAGATCGAACTCAAAGCCGGTCAGCACCAGAAAGCCAACGGTCTTTGTCAGGTCAAGGATCAGGGTCACCACGGCGCTGAGTGCGAACTCCCATTCGAAGCGCACCCAGATGTAACCCAGAATCATCGCCAGACTGATGCCCAGCGCAAGCATGCCGTTGCGGAACAGCTCGGCTGAAACCGAGGCCCCAACCGCATCGGCGCGCAGGATGGTGGTGCCGGGCAGGGCATCGGCCACGGTATGGCGCACGGTGTCCACAAGGGTCTGCGTTTCCTTGCCGCTTCCCGCATCCAGCCGGATCAGGACATCATCGGGTGCGCCAAAGGACTGGATGGAGGCATGCGGTAGGCCATGGGCAGCCAGTGCCGCGCGCAGGGTGCCGAAATCAGCCGGGGCAGGGGTTTTGGCTTCCACCACAATCCCGCCCTTGAAATCCAGCCCCAGCGTCAGGCCAGGGTGGATGAACAGGATAAGGGAGGCCAGTGACAGCACGGCCGAAACCAGCAGGCCCATATAGCGGCCCCGCATGAAGTTAATGTGCGTATCCTTGCGGACAAAGCGCAGAAGAGGACGTCCAAGCATATGCGCCTCGTTTCAGACGGGCAGGCTGGCGGGGCGGGTGAGCGCGTACCAGCGGGCCATGAGCATGCGGGAGAGCAGAAGGGTCGTGAACAGGGTTGTCACGATACCGATGGTGATGGTGAGCGCGAAGCCACGCACCGGGCCAGTGCCGAATACGAACAGCATGACATGGGCCAGCAGGGCGGTTGCGTTACTGTCCACAATAGTGGAGGTGGCGCGCTCAAACCCAGCCTGCATGGCAGCCAGCGGTGTGCGGCCACGGGCCACTTCCTCACGGATACGCTCATTGATGAGGATATTGGCATCCACCGCCATACCCAGTGTCAGCAGCATACCCGCCATGCCCGGCAGGGTCAGCGTGGCTTCAAACAGCGAGAGGATGGCGGCCATCAGCACCAGATTGGCCAGCAGCGCGATATCCGCGTACCAGCCGAATCGGCCATAGAACAGCACCATGAACACCACCACCAGAGCAAAGCCAACGCCAAGGCTGATCATGCCTGCGCGGATGGAATCCGCCCCCAGAGAGGGGCCGATGCTGCGCTGTTCCACCACAGCCAGTGGGGCGGGCAGCGCGCCCGCGCGCAGCATAAGGGCGAGGTCAGTGGCCTTCTGGGCGGTAAAGCCACCGGTAATCTGGCCTTCTCCCCCGGTAATGGGGGTGCGGATAACCGGCGCTTCAATAATCTTGTTATCCAGCACAATGGCAAAGCGCTGGCCGACATTGGCCTGCGTCACGCTGGAAAAGGAGCGCGTGCCAACCGAATCAAAGGTGAAGCTGACAGCCCATTCGCCGGTTTTCTGGTCGAGTGTGGCCCCGGCATTCGTCAGGTCGGCACCGTCTACATCCACATGGTCGTAAACAGGTAGGGCAGGGCCGTCGGCCGGGTTGGCCATGGGCAGCAGGCTGACACCCGTAGGCGGATAGGTGGCGTGGAGCGGGTTGGAATCGACCAGCCGGAAGCTCATCTTGGCTGTGGTGCCCAGCAGCGCCTTGATTCGCTCGGGATCGCTGATACCGGGGAGTTCTACCACGATACGGTCATCACCCTGCCGGGTAATTTCCGGGTCGATAGCGCCCGTGCCGTCAATACGGCGGCGCACGATTTCGATCGACTGCGTAACAGCCTCACGCGCATGGGCCGCAATGGATTCGGGCGAGAGGGTCAGGGCAATGCGCCCATCCTCAAGCTTCGTGACCGTGAATTCCCCCGCGGAAAGGCGCGGCAGGGCATCGAGTGCCGTCAGGCCTGCCTGTGCCTCATCCGGTGTGCGGGGCAGGTAGGACACAACGGCCTTATCCGCATCAATACGGAAGTCCTGATAGCCCAGATGGTTCTTGAGCAGGGCTTCACGCATGTTTTCCGAAAGGGTCTGCAACCTGTCATGGGTCAGGCTGGGCAGGTCCACCTGCATGAGCAGGTATGAACCGCCGCGCAGATCCAGCCCCAGATGGATCTGCCTCCACGGAATGGAAAGGGCGGGCTTGCGTATGCCGTTGGGCAGGCACAACAGCAGGCCCAAAAGGCACACGCCCAGTACCGAGGCCAGTTTGAGGCGGCTGTAATACATTCTTACCTGATCGTTTGCAGTTCTGTTGCCCGGAACATGCCGGTCAAGTGCGCGCGATGCAACCGTTGTGCGCGTATTGTGCGTGGGAGACGGGCGCGCAGGGGGCTCTGGCGGGGGTTTGTGGCAGGGGCGGTACGGCGCGATATGGCCGGTGGTTTGCATTCAGGGGCAGGACTGCTACCCCTGCTGGAACCGGCGTTACGGGCCGGGTTGTTTGCGGGGAGTGGACGGCATGGCCGGAGTTTTGCGCGTAGGGGTTATCGGTGCCGGGCATTTCGGGCGCTATCACGCTTTGAAAATCCGCGATGTGCCGAACGAGACACTGTCTGGCCTGTTCGACCCCGATAGCGCGCGTGCAGCGGAAGTTGCGCGTGAGGCCGGGTGCCCCGTAATGGAGGATGTGGACGCGCTGCTGGCGGTATCAGACGCGGTGGTGGTGGCAGCTCCTGCCGAGTTTCATTTCGAGCTTGCAGTCAGGGCCTTGCGGGCCGGGCGGCATGTGCTGGTGGAAAAACCCGTGGCCGCCACGCTGGAGCAGGCGGATTTTCTTGTTACCCTCGCGCGTGAGAGCGGGCTTGTCTGTCAGGTCGGGCACCTGCTGCGCTATTCCGCCGAGCATGCGGCCATTACCCAGCGCATGTCGCGCCCGCTCTATATCGAGGCAACGCGCATTGCGCCGTACAAGCCCCGCGGTACGGATGTCTCGGTTATTCTGGATCTGATGATCCATGATCTGGATCTGGTTCTGGCCATTGTGGACAGCCCCATAGCGCAGGTGGATGCGCTGGGGGCGGCGGTCAGCTCCGCGCATGAGGATATCGCTAATGCTCGCGTGCGGTTTGAGAACGGCTGCGTTGCCACCATTACCGCCAGCCGCATTTCGCTCAAGACCGAGCGGCGCATGCGCCTGTTTTCGCAGGAAGGCTATCTGTCGGCCGATTTCATGAAGCGTGAACTGACTCTGATCGGGCGCGAGCGCGGCCTGCCCTTGCCGGGCACCAACGGATTCCGGCGTGAGCATATTACATGGCGCGAACAGGATTCGCTTTTTGCCGAGCATCAGGCCTTTGTCGCCTCCTGCCTTGAGGGCGCCCCTGTGGTGGTGGATGCCATGGCGGGGCGGCGGGCGCTGGCGGCGGCACTGGCGGTGGCGCAGAGCATTACCGACTCCCGCGAGCGGATGGAACTGTCCGGGCTTATCGGTGCGGGCTGAAAAACCAGAGAAAACAGGTAGTTTCACGAAATCAAGTATTTTTTTGGAGATTTGAGGATAAATTTCACTAGATATGGTGTGTCAGATGGAGCAGAAACACGACATATGGTGTGACCCCGATACACCCCTGAGGCTACTCAGGTAGCGGGTATAACCAGACACAGAAAAACATGGAAAATGGAGAGCCCTGGTCATGAGTCTGATCGACGTGCATGAAAATGAAAGCCGTCGCCCGCTCACCGGGGCACCCACCGCCGAAGGCGAGCCCGACCTGTTTGAAGGCGGTCGGATGGAAGATATGGTGCAACTCCCCGGCCACCATCAGGTGCGGGTGGATCGCAGCCGCGATGCCCTTCTGACGCCCTTTGGCAAAGCGACGCTGGATAACCGCTACCTGCTGCCTGATGAAAGCTATCAGGATCTGTTTGGCCGTGTGGCGTCCTATTACGGGGCAGATGCTGCCCACGCCCAGCGCATTTACGATTATATCAGCCGCCACTGGTTCATGCCCGCAACGCCGGTTCTGTCCAACGGTGGCACCACGCGCGGCCTGCCGATTTCGTGCTTCCTGAACGAAGCCAATGACAGCCTCAAGGGCATTGTCGATCTGTGGAACGAGAATGTGTGGCTGGCCAGCAAGGGCGGTGGCATTGGCTCCTATTGGGGGAACCTGCGTTCAATCGGTGAAAATGTCGGGCGCAATGGCAAGACTTCGGGCGTTATTCCGTTCATCCGCGTTATGGACAGCCTGACCCTTGCCATCTCTCAGGGGTCTTTGCGGCGCGGTTCGGCGGCGGTGTATCTGCCGGTCTGGCACCCCGAAATCGAGGAATTTGTTGAAATCCGTCGCCCCACCGGGGGGGACCCCAACCGCAAGGCGCTGAACCTGCACCATGGCGTGCTGGTGCCAGATGCTTTCATGCGCGCGGTGGAAAAGGACGATGAATGGGCGCTGCTTTCCCCCAAGGATGGCGCGGTCGTTCGCAAGGTGTCGGCCCGTGCGCTGTGGATCCGAATCCTGACAGCCCGCATGGAGCAGGGCGAGCCCTATATCGTTTATTCCGATCATGTGAATAACGCCCGGCCGGAACACCACAAGCTGGCAGGGCTGGAGGTCAAGACTTCCAACCTGTGTTCGGAAATCACCCTGCCTACCGGGGTCGATCATCACGGCAAGGCTCGTACGGCCGTGTGCTGCCTGTCCTCTCTCAATCTCGAAACATGGGATGAGTGGTGCGACGACAAACAGTTCATTGAAGACGTGATGCTGTTTCTGGACAACGTGCTTCAGGACTTCATCGATCGGGCTCCCGAGGACATGGAGCGCGCCAAATACGCCGCCATGCGTGAACGCTCGGTGGGGCTGGGGGTCATGGGCTTCCATTCCTTCCTGCAAGCCAAGAACGTTCCGTTTGAAAGCGTGATTGCAAAGGTCTGGAATCGCAAGATTTTCAAGCATATCCGCGAGCAGGCGGATGCGGCCTCGCGCCATCTGGCCGAACTGCGCGGCCCCTGCCCGGATGCCGAAGAATACGGTTTCATGGAGCGCTTCTCCAACAAGATGGCGATTGCCCCCACCGCGTCCATTTCCATTATCGCGGGCAATGCCAGCCCCGGTATCGAACCGATTGCGGCCAACGTCTTCTTGCAAAAAACGCTGTCCGGTTCATTTACCGTCCGCAACCGCCACCTGCAGAAACTGCTGGAGGAAAAGGGCTACGATACGCCAGAGGTCTGGTCGTCCATCACCACCACCAAAGGCAGTGTCCAGCATCTGGATTTTCTGGATCAGCAGGAAAAGGACGTGTTCAAGACCGCGTTCGAGCTTGATCAGCGCTGGGTTGTGGAACACGCGGCAGATCGCCAGCCCTATGTGTGCCAGGCGCAGTCGGTCAATCTGTTCCTGCCTGCGGACGTGCATAAGCGCGACCTGCACCAGATTCACTTTCAGGCATGGAAAAAGGGCCTCAAATCCCTTTACTACTGCCGCAGCCTGTCCATCCAGCGGGCCGATACGGTCAGCAACGTGCTGGACAAGAATGATGTGATGACCCCTTCGGTCGATGCCCCCCGGACAGATACGGGTGCTGGCAGTGGCAATTACGAGGAATGTCTGGCCTGCCAGTAATCAGGCAGGCCTGCACAACGGTTTTTTTCAATCAGGTATAAGGTGGAACCCCGAGGCCAAGGCTGGCCCGGGTGCCGCCAGTAATGCGCCTGGGAGGGCAGTATGAGCGAAAACGCAACGGGGCAGGAGCCGCAGGAACAGCATTTTGACCTGCTGACAGCCAATCCGGTTTACAAGCCGTTCCGCTATCCATGGGCTTATGATGCGTGGCTGACGCAGCAGCGCCTGCACTGGCTCCCCGAAGAAGTGCCGCTGGCTGACGACGTCAAGGACTGGCACCGGGTGCTGAATGAGGGCGAGCGCCATCTGGTTACCCAGATTTTCCGCTTTTTCACGCAGTCCGATGTGGAAGTGAACAACTGCTACATGAAGCACTACAGCCGGGTGTTCAAACCCACTGAAGTGCTGATGATGCTCTCGGCTTTTTCCAATATCGAGACAATCCACATCGCGGCCTACAGCTATCTGCTCGATACGCTGGGCATGCCTGAGGACGAATATTCCGCATTTCTCAAATACAAGGAAATGAAGGACAAATACGATTACATGCAGACGTTCTCTGTGGACAGTAAGCATGAAATCGCCAAAACGCTGGCTGCTTTCGGGGCATTTACCGAAGGGCTTCAGCTTTTTGCTTCATTCGCCATTCTGCTGAACTTCCCGCGCTTCAACAAGCTCAAGGGCATGGGGCAGATCGTATCGTGGTCGGTGCGTGATGAAACGCTGCACTGCCTGTCCGTCATCCGCCTGTTCCGTGTGTTCGTGCAGGAAAATCCGGAAATCTGGACAGATAAGCTGCGCAATGAACTGACGGAAATCTGCCGCACCATTGTCGAGCATGAGGAAGCGTTTATCGACCTCGCCTTTGAAATGGGCGCGGTGGAAGGGCTGGATGCCGATCAGGTCAAGACCTACATCCACTTCATTGCGGACCGCAGGCTTGGTCAGCTCGGGCTTGACCCGATCTACAACACCACTGTCAATCCGCTGCCATGGCTGGATGACATGCTCAACGCGGTCGAACACGCAAACTTCTTTGAAAACCGTTCTACCGAATACAGCCGCGCTTCCACCGTGGGGACATGGGAAGAGGCGTTTGAAAGCTCGGTATTCGAGTAAACAGGCAGGGCCGCGCCGCGCGGGTTAACCAATACCCAGCGGCGCGGCGTCTTCAAGGATGGTCCGGGCGGCGGTGGTGAATGCGCCATCCGCCTCATGAAGGACCAGACCGGGCAGAAGCCGTGCCGGGCTTTTGACACCCAGCCGGGCCTGCACCAGCATGATACGTGCCTCCCGCCCGCTTTTGGGCCAGAACGGGTACAGCGTACTGCCTCCAAAACCTGATGCGCTTAGGGCCACCAGAGCCTGATCAGCAAGGCTGGTGGGCAGGGCCAGTGTTATGCTGCCTTTGTGGCGCAGTACGGTGGCGCAGCCTTCTATCCAGCGGCGCAGGGTGTGCTGGCCGAGCCTGCGCGCCAGATCGCGCCGGGGTTCGGGCGAAGGGGCACCATTATCCGCATGCCATGGCGGGTTGGCCATGCAGTGATCGAAGCGGGGGGCTTCAACTCCTTCTTCACGGTGCCAGTCCTCAGGAAACGAGCCGGTCAGGATTGTGGCGTGCGGGTAGCTGTTGGCTTGCAGGTTCTGGCGTGCAAGCTCCGCTGTCTGGGGGTCTTTTTCCATTCCCGTGGCGGCAAGGCCCGGCACGCGGTGCATCAGGCAGAGCAGGCCTGCTCCTGCGCCACAGCCGATTTCCAGTACGTTCTGGCCTGCGCGTGCATTAACCGCCGCGGCCATCAGCACGGGTTCCAGCCCAGTGCGGTAGCCTTGGGCGAATTGCGTGTAGCTGACCCTGCCACGCAGCAGAAAGCCCTGCGTGGTGGGGGGAGCGGAGGGAGCGGCAGGAGAGGGCAGTGCAGGGGGCATCTTTGCTATACAGGCAGGCTTGAATTTGTTGGTGCTTGACCGTTTTTCTGGTGACTCGCATATAAGGGATCGTCAACTCATCCCACGGCGGGGGGATATAGCATTTGGACGTTGCAGTCAGCCTGCCAGAGTCGGGCAGAGCCACAAGCCAGGATGGATCTGGAGTTTTCGTGAGCAAACCAGGAGAAGCCGGCCTTAGGGGCCTGGCTGATTATCTCGAATCTGATATGAGCGCCTGCAACCGGGTGATTGTCGAGCGAATGCAAAGCTCGGTGGCGCTTATTCCACAGCTTGCGGCCCATCTGGTCGCAGCCGGTGGCAAGCGCCTTCGCCCGCTTCTGACGCTCGCAGCCGCCAGATTGTGCGGGTATGATAATCAGGACGGGCGGATGCGGCATGTTGAAATTGCTGCCTGCGTCGAATTCATTCACACCGCTACCCTTCTGCATGATGATGTGGTGGATGAAAGCCAGTTACGTCGCGGTCTGGCCAGCGCCAACGCCATTTTTGGCAACAAGGCCTCCGTTCTCGTGGGGGACTTTCTGTTCGCGCGGTCTTTCCAGATTCTGACAGCAGATGCCTCGCTGGACATCATGGCGATTCTCTCCGCCGCCTCCGCCACGCTGGCCGAGGGTGAAGTCATGCAGATGACAACGCAGAACGATCTGTCCACATCGGTCGATCAGTATCTGCAGGTCATTTATGGCAAGACAGCGGCTCTGTTTGCCGCTGCCTGCGAGGCCGGGGCTGTCATTGGCGCATGCGGGCCGGAGCAGCGTGAAGCCCTGCGGCTTTATGGTGCTAATCTGGGCATGGCGTTCCAGCTTGTGGACGATGCGCTGGATTACGCGGCGGATCAGGCCGTGCTGGGCAAGGAAGTGGGTGACGATTTCCGCGAAGGTAAGGTCACGCTGCCGGTTCTGGCTGCCTATGCAGCCGGAGATGAGGCGGATCGCACCTTCTGGCGTCGGGTGATTGAAGACAGCGAACAAACCCCTGATGACCTGCCTGCGGCTCTGGAGCGTATTGCGCACACGGATGCCATAGCCATTACCCTTGCCCGTGCGGAAGATTACGCGGCCAAGGCACGTGAGGCGCTCTCCGGGTTCGCCGAATGTGAAATCAAGACCCTGCTGCTGGATACGGCCAGTTATTCCGTCAGCCGGGAACACTGATACAGCAACTGAAGCCGGTCAGCCCAGCGCGTCGAGAGGGGCCGGGGCTGACCAGACTTCTATTTCATCGTAACCAAAAGGCGGCAGATGTGCCGCCAGTGCTGCCGGGTTTTCCGGCATGGCCGTAAACCACGCATGGGCGGGTGAGGGCGGTGCCGGAAGGGCTGTAGGCAGTGTCTGCAGCAGCGTGCAGGTATGCCGTGCCACGGCATCTGCCGGGTCCAGCCATGCGATATGCGGCGGTGTGAGTGCGCGCAATCGCTCCAGCACAAAAGTGTAATGGGTGCAGCCAAGGCCTATGGCATCAAGCTCGGTAGCGGCTGGAGAAGCAAATAGCCCGCTGATTTCTTGCTCGATAAGCTGGTCGGGCACGGTCTCTTCCCGGAAAAGCCGTTCCGCATAGCTCGCCAGAAGCGGGGCCGCATGCGCCAGCAATGTGCAGCGTGGCGCATACTGGGCGTGCAGTTCCGTAAGATAAGGGCGACGAATGGTGGCCCGTGTGGCCAGCAGGCCAATCACTCCTGTTTTGGTCTGGCGTGCTGCCCAGCGGATGGGCGGCACACAGCCTACAAAGGGTGTTGCCGGATAGGCGGCGCGCAAGGCGCTCAGCGCCAGCGTGCTGGCCGTATTGCACGCAATAACGACAACCTGCGGACGGTGGCGGGTAATGGCCTCACCAATGAGGGTAACGATCCGGTTGACCAGAAACTGGTCTTCCTGCTCGCCGTAAGGAAAAACCGCCGTGTCGGCCAGATAATCCACTCTGGCCGCCGGGGCATGTGCCCGCAGTGCCCGTACGATACCTAGCCCGCCTATGCCCGAATCAAATGCAAGGACATGGTGCGGGGAGTCCGGTACGGAACGGGCCTGCAGCACCGTGTTATTTGTCCTTGTTGGCTTTGAAGGCGATAGCCTCTTCCATGCTGCCTACGCCGCCATGGCGGGCGGACCAGCCGCACGGGTCTTCCAGAAAGCGGCGCACTTCGGCTGCGGCTTCTTCTGAAAAATAGGGGCGGGTGGAGCAGGCTTCTAGCACATCCCACCATGTGCAGAGCGAGTGCAGCGTAACATCCATTTGCGCCAGCGTGTCCTGCGCACCGGGGAAAACGCCGTAGTAGAAAACGACAAAGGCATGGTTGATCAGTGCGCCAGCGCTACGCAGGGCATTGGCAAACTGGATTTTGGAGCCGCCATCCGTTGTCAGGTCTTCCACCAGCAGGGTGCGCATGCCCTCGGGCACATCACCTTCGATCTGGGCATTGCGGCCGAAACCCTTGGGCTTCTTGCGGACATAAGCCATGGGCAGCAGCATACGGTCTGCCATCCATGCGGCGAAGGGAATCCCCGCCGTTTCACCACCCACAACGGCCTCAAGGCTTTCGTAGCCGACATGACGACCGATTTTTTCCACGCCCAGTTCGACAATCTTTGCACGTGCGCGCGGGAAGAAGATGATGCGGCGGCAATCGATGTAAACGGGAGATTTCCAGCCCGATGTCAGGGTATAGGGGTCTTCGGGACGGAAGTTCACGGCCTTGATTTCCAGCAGCAGGCGCGCTGTTGTCAGGGCGGCGTCACGGTCCCACTCGCTGTTTTCGCCGCGGCTGTCAGCTGAAAGGCCGGAAAGAAGGGTCATGATGGATTCCTTGAGATCATGAGAAGGGAGTCCGGCCTGCAATACCCCCAGTAGCGTTGAAAATCCATGCTTCTTGTTCGTGTCTGAGTATAAGCACTTTCTGCGTGGGTTGATTATATTGTTGTAAGGAAATTCTTTTCCGACTTGCAAGAATGGGGAATGTGGCGTTAAATAAAAAGCAGTTGAGATTAATTATCAATTGAGGATGGGGCGCTGTGGTTACTGAACCGAACCGGATCTCGCGTACATGTGAGCGGGCCGTGGTAACGGCCTACCGGGAACTGCGCGATGTTGGTACTGCGGATGTTGCGGCGTTTAACGCCTGCACGACTCTCTACCGCATCCACCATCCCGAAGCGTCGCTTAATGAAGCGCGTCGGCTTGTCTCCGAGTGGATTGATCATCATGTGGTGCGCGAACGTTCCGGCCCCACCAAGGGTTGCGACTGCCCCCCTTCGTAATCGGTCGGGCCAAGTAAGGCCCTGCCTTCATACCGGCTGGCGTATGAAGGCATTGTGCCAGTTTGAATGTAATAAAATCAGTCTATTTTAAGAACTTCGCACTTGCTTCTGTTGTCATCGCAATAGGTATAAGTGGACAGACCCTGTTCCTTTGCCCATTGTTTGATAAGTGTAATCTCGTGCTGTCTATGCCACTGGGCGCCAAGAATTACGACCGCGACGACTAGTGAGCATATGATCAAATACAGTGATATATTTTTTGTTTTCTGAATCATCACTAATTACCTTGTAAAACCACTTGGGATTTCAAATACGCTATCCCTCGGTAAATTCCAATAAGTATGTATTTTAATCCTTTATAGCAATTCCATCTGCGTTGCCCTGTCAGGTGTTACCGACATGGCGGGTAAAAAGGGTGCGTGTGCCCGTGCCTTCCGCGTTGGTGGATGGCATAAAAAAACTGGCCCGCTTTTTAACGGGCCAGTTTTATTGAAACAATATTTTTGGCTGTTTCAGCGCTTGTCGAGCGCGACAAAATCACGCTGGGCTGGGCCGAGGTAAAGCTGACGGGGGCGGGAAATACGCTGGCCCGGCTCCTCGATCATTTCTTTCCACTGGCTGACCCAGCCGGCGGTGCGTGCCAGAGCAAACAGCGGCGTGAACATGCTGGTGGGAATGCCCATGGCTTTGAGAATGATACCCGAATAGAAATCAACATTCGGATACAGCTTACGGTCGACAAAGTAGGGATCGTTCAGGGCGATTTTTTCCAGTTCGATCGCCAGTTCCAGCAGCGGGTCGTCCTTGATGCCGAGTTCGCCCAGCACTTCGTGGCAGGTGCGTTCCATGATTTTGGCGCGCGGGTCGAAGTTCTTGTAAACCCGGTGGCCAAAGCCCATCAGCTTCACGCCGCTGTTCTTGTCTTTCACCTGTGCGATAAAGGCCGGAATGTTTTCTTTCTTGCCGATATTGGCAAGCATTTTCAGAACGGCTTCGTTAGCGCCACCATGGGCGGGTCCCCACAGTGCGGCAATGCCCGCAGCAATACAGGCAAAGGGGTTGGCCCCCGTCGAGCCCGCCATCCGCACGGTGGAGGTGGAGGCATTCTGCTCGTGATCGGCATGCAGGATCAGGATTCGGTTCATGGCGCGGGCCAGAACCGGGTTGACCTTGTAGGGCTCGACTTCACGCGCGAACATCATCGACAGGAAGTTTTCAGCGTAGTTCAGCCCGTTATTGGGGTAAATGAACGCTTCGCCCTGCGTGTATTTATAAGCCCATGCGGTGATGGTCGGCACCTTGGCAATCAGGCGCATAGCTGCGAGCTGGCGGTTTTCCGGCACGGCAATGTCGTTGGCATCCGGGTAGAAGGCCGACAGCGCGCCAACCGTACCGCACAGGATGGCCATGGGATGGGCATCACGGCGGAAACCGTTGAAGAAATTGCGAATCTGCTCATGCAGCAGGGTGTGGTTGGTCAGCGTCTGCTGGAACTGCTGGTATTCGGCAGCGTTGGGCAGTTCGCCGTTGAGCAGAAGGTAAATGACTTCTTCAAAAGAGGCTTCTTCCGCCAGCTGCGCGATCGGGTAACCGCGATGCAGCAGAATGCCCTTGTCTCCATCAATGAAGGTCACCTTGCTGGTGCAGGAGGCTGTCTCGCCATAGCCGGGATCGAAGGTAAAGACATCCAACTGCGCGGGCAGCTTGCGGATATCGATCACGTCCGGTCCCAGAGCGCCTGACAGGACAGGCATCTCGGCGGTTTTGCCACCGATCGAAATGGTAGCGGTGGTCTGCTTACCTTCGTTCTGCGACACGCTCATAGTGTTTCCTTTTGCTATGTGGGTTCGGTCGCGGCTGCGGCCTCCTGAATTCCATCTTGTCTCTCATTCATATGGAAACAGGAAGGTTGATCCTGATAAACCGCACGTTATCATGCACGCCTGCCGCAGAAAACCGGGCTTTTTTGCCTCAGGGTCGCGTGAATGTGTGCAAACAGACCATATCAGGCACACAGCCTGGCCAGTCTGTCAGGCTGGATGCGGGGGCCTGAGCATGGGGGTTGAACACGGCCAGAGCCCCCGGAGCGAATCCTTCATCAAGGCTCTGGGCAAGGGGGTCGAGCTGGTGCGCCAGCTTTGAAATGCCCGGATTATGCCCGATCAGCATCAGGGTCATGGCACTGGCCGGGGCAGTTTGCAGGCAGGCCAGCAGGGCCGGGGGCTCGGCTTCGTAAATATCGGGCCGGAGCTGGGTGTCGGCTGTAGCCGTGCCAAGTCCTTCCAGCATGCCCTGCATGGTCTGGCGGGTGCGCAGGGCCGGGCTGCACAGAATAAGGTCGGGCAGCAGGGCGTTATCCCGCAGCCAGTGGCCACAGCGTATGGCCGCGGCCATACCTGCCGTGCTGAGCGGGCGGGCCAGATCGGCCTCGGTGCTGAAATTGCCTGCGGGGGCTGGTGTGGCCTCAGCGTGGCGCAGCAGGATCAGCCGCCGGGCGCACGGATCAGGGTTCACTGGTTTCCGACACTGCATCCCGTGCAATGGCCTCATGGTGGCGGATGACTTCATGAATAATGAAGTTGAGGAATTTTTCAGCGAAATCCGGATCGAGATGTGCGTCCTGTGCCAGCCCGCGCAGGCGTGCGATCTGGCGCACCTCGCGCTCGGGGTCTGCCGGGGGCATGGCGTGGCGGGCCTTCAGCGCGCCGACGGCTTTTGTGCAGCGGAATCGTTCGGCCAGCATGAACACCAGAGCCGCGTCGATATTGTCGATACTGCGGCGCAGATCGGCAAGGATGTCTGAGGGATGCGGCTGCTCTGTCACGGTCGGTACTCTTTGTGCTGGCGGGTGCGGGTTATGGGTTCATGGCGGGGGTTTGCCCCACAGGTCTTTTACAGACCTGTTCTCTCACAGGAAAGCCGCGACTTCATCCATGGCCGGGGCGGGCAGGTCCAGCCAAGCCAGATGGCCACCCTTGCCAGCGCCCGTATCCATAAAAACCGCCTGTCCACCGGCCCGGCCGGGCAGGGTGAGCGGGCAGCCATTGGTGGAGCGCTGATCGTGTCCACAGTAAATGGTGTAGCCGGCGGGAATGTGGTTGACCCAGTTTAGCGTGCGCTCGGGGTAGCCATCGGGCTGGATGCGGCTTGTCGTCTCCCCGAACATCGCGCGCGAGAGCAGGAAGGTTACCCGTTCAAGGGGGGGCGGCGGTGCTTCCATGAGCATTCGTGGGTCGAAGGCACCATGCACGAACACAGTCCGCCCCATGACAAGCCATGCCGGAGCCTTGGCCAGCGCGGGCAGGAGGGCCGTGTGGAGATCGGCATTTTCTGGTCGAGCAAGCTGGTCGAGCGTCTCTTCCAGATGGGGGGATGAGCGTAGCCGCTTGCCCATAAGGGCCCGGCCCAGCTTGCGGTCATGATTGCCGATCAGGAACAGCCCGCGCTCCTGCTCCATCACTTCGAGCATCAGGCGTAGCACCCCCGCACTGTCCGGCCCGTAATCCACCAGATCGCCAAGCTGTATGATAAAACGTCTGGTGGCTACGGCATGGCGGAAGGCGTCCAGATCGCCATGGACATCGCCAATAATGCGGAGTCCGTGGGCCATGGTCTCCTTCACGTTTTCGTCATGCCGGGTGAGTGTGTGCATTCCGTTGTTACCTGTTCCTTCCTTGTCTTCATGTAGGCTTTCCGTGTCCAAACAGGAACGCTACGGATGGTTTTTTTTCGGCCCTTTCATTCATGCACAAGTATGTGACGCGCCAGAACCATATGTTTCTGCATAGGTTAGGGTGAAATTCAGGCCCGGCAACGGATCTGGACGGCACGGAGGGTGTTGGCTGCGTGAAAGACTGCAGAAATCCTGGACTGAAACGGGGTGAAAGCAGGACAGTGCGCAGTGTTACGACTCTGGTGTTCGCAACGGTTTACAAAAAGAAACAGGAAAGCCTCTCATGACAGAGCGCATTCGGAACGTCGCGCTGCGTAGCAAGGTTTGCCCGGCCGAGGCCGCGGCAGAGCTGATCCGGGACAGGGATGTTGTCGGCACCAGCGGTTTTACCGGGGCGGGGTATCCCAAGGCCGTGCCCAAGGCGCTGGCCGAGCGGATGCAGGCGGCTCAGGACCGTGGCGAAAGCTATCGCATCAGCCTGATTACCGGTGCTTCCACCGGCCCGCAGCTTGATGGCGAACTGGCTAAGGTCAACGGTGTGTATTTCCGCTCGCCGTTCAATACCGATGCGGGCATGCGCAACCGTATCAACGCCAACGAGACCGACTATTTCGACAACCATCTGGGTCAGGTGGCCAGCCGCTCCTATCAGGGCAATTACGGCCATTTTAATGTCGCGGTGGTTGAGGCGACGGCCATCACGGAAGAGGGTGGCATCGTCCCCACCTCATCCGTTGGCAACTCGCAGGCCTTCCTTGATCTGGCCGATACGGTCATTATTGAGATCAATGAGTGGCAGCACCCCGGCCTTGAGGGCACGCATGATATCTGGCATGGAAATACCAGCGCCACGCCCACGCGTGACATTATCCCGCTTGCCCGGGCTGACCAGCGCATCGGCGGTTCCAGCCTCAAGGTAGACCCCGCCAAGATCAAGGCCATTGTCCGCACCAATGACAGTGACCGTAACGCCCCGTTTGCGGCACCAGATGCCTCGGCCAAGGCCATTGCGGGCTACCTGCTCGATTTCTTCGAGCATGAAGTCAAGCAGAACCGCCTGCCGCCTTCGCTGCTGCCGCTTCAGTCCGGTGTGGGCAATGTGGCTAACGCCGTGCTGGAAGGCCTGAACGAAGGGCCGTTCGAAAATCTGGTCGGGTATAGCGAAGTCATTCAGGATGGCATGCTGGCCATGCTGGATAACGGCCGTATGCGGGTGGCTTCGGCTACGTCGTTCTCTCTCAGCCCGGAAGCGGCTGAGGAAATCAACCGCCGCATGGATTTCTTCCGCGACAAGCTGATTCTGCGTCAGCAGGATGTCAGCAACGCGCCCGGCGTTATCCGCCAGCTTGGCTGTATCGCCATGAACGGCATGATCGAGGCGGATATTTACGGCAACGTAAACTCCACCCGCGTCATGGGTTCGAAGATGATGAACGGTATTGGCGGCTCGGGTGACTTTGCCCGCAGTTCCTATCTGTCCATCTTCCTTTCGCCCTCCACGGCCAAGGGAGGCAAGATTTCGGCTATCGTGCCTATGGCGGCGCATGTTGATCACATCATGCAGGACACCCAGATTTTCGTGACGGAACAGGGTCTGGCCGATCTGCGTGGTTTGGGACCGGTGCAGCGTGCACGCACCATTATCGCCAAATGTGCGCACCCGGATTACCGCCCGATGCTGGAGGATTATCTGGATCGCGCGCTGAAGGATTCCTTTGGCAAGCACACCCCGCATCTGCTGAACGAAGCGCTGGCCTGGCATCAGCGTTTTGTGGAAACCGGCTCAATGCTGCCTGGCTGAACCGCCCAAACCTAACCGGTGCCCGTTTTGCGGGTGCCGGTGGGGTATAGAAAAAGGCCCTGCTTCCGTAATGGAGGCAGGGCCTTTTTCTGTTTCAAGGCGCCTCAACCCCGGCATGCCGGAGCATGAGCTTCAGCTATTGCTGTGCTGGAAGGGGGCTGCGGCGGTGGCGAGGGGGGTAATCACGATATCGACCGGCTTTTCAGCCAGCGGGTCCTGTCCACCGGCGCGTGCTGTCAGCGGGTTTTCGCTGATGATGGCTTCGGCATCATGGTGAACCTGCATGAACAGGCTGGGTTCCGCTGTGGGGGGCAGATACACCGCATAGGGGTGTGGGCCTGCCAGCCTGTGCACGATATGCGCCTCGCGGGCTGAGTGCACGGCAAAGGCCACCATTACCTTGGAATCGGCCTGTAGGGCGGCTTCCAGACTCTGGCGGTCCGAGGCCATGAGAATAACCCGGTCACGCATGCGCGCCTTGCGCACAAGCTGCACGACGCTGGTGGGGCTTGCACCGTGCAGGTCGATCATCAGCAGCGTGTTGGCCCGGTAGGCCGTGCTCAGCACATCTGCCAGTGTTCTGCCGTTAGTGCCGACGGTGATCTGACCATCAGGCATGCTGTTCACGCTCAGGCGCACCATAGCTGGGCGCTGGTCGAAATCTGCCTGCAAGGGGCCGGTTCCGGCGCTGGCGTGGCAGATGACTTGTCCATGGTGAATACTCGCCATGACGCCGTAAGCCTTGGCGTGCTGAACGATAACGGCGGTTCCCGCTGCCATGCAGAGCGAGATCACCAGAGCCATTTTCTTCAGGCATCGCCCGCGCCGGGGTGTAATCCGGAGCGACGATGTAATGTCAGCTTCCTGTTCAGGATGCGACATGTGGTGCTTCCTTGTCATTCTGGCCAACCATGGAGGCTGCCCGCGCAAGATCCACGGAGAGAACCCGGCTTACGCCGCGTTCCTGCATGGTCACGCCAAACAGTTGGTCCATATGGGCCATTGTAAGCTGGTGGTGAGTCACCACCAGAAACCGCGTACCTGCTTCGTTAACCATATCGGCAAGCAGGGTGCTGAAACGTCCTACATTGGCATCGTCAAGCGGTGCGTCAACCTCGTCAAGTACGCATATCGGCGCGGGGTTACAGCGAAACACCGAAAAAATCAAGGAGAGCGCTGTCAGAGCCTGCTCTCCGCCCGAAAGGAGCGAGAGGGTGGCCAGTTTCTTGCCCGGCGGCTGGGCGTAAATTTCCAGCCCGGCTTCAAGTGGGTCATCGCTGCCGACAAGCCCCAGATGCGCGCGCCCACCACCAAACATGCGGGTAAACAGCGACTGAAAATGGTGATCCACCTGCGCGAATACAGCCATCAGGCGCTCGCGGCCTTCCTGATTGAGCGAGCCGATAGAGCCACGCAGCCGGTTTATTGCCGCTTCCAGATCAGCCATTTCGGTGGCCAGAGTTTCGGCCTGTGTCGTGGCTTCGCGCGCTTCCAGCTCCGCGCGGAGGTTGACCGGCCCCATGGCGTCGCGCTCATGGGTCAGGCGTGTGATCTTGCGGCGCAGGCTGCCTTCCGCCGCTTCGGTCAGGTCGGATGACGGCGGGCGGGCAGGGGG
>NZ_JBDNWF010000017.1:0-48437 GCF_047721125.1 Acetobacter papayae
GGGTGGGCTGACTGGTGGGGGATGTCATCCGTGGTGCTCTTTCTGCCAGCGCGTGGCCTGCCCGCTCAGGCAGGCAGACGACGCATGACCCAAACGGCCCCCAGGTCGTTCCCGGTCACGATTATGAAAAAGCGGCCGGGCTGTTACGCCCGTCCGGTCAGTTCCTGTGCGATCAGGAAGGCCAGTTCCAGCGACTGTTCGGCGTTCAGGCGCGGGTCGCAGAAGGTTTCATAACGATCAGCCAGATCATCTTCCGTCAGCTTATGGGCACCGCCCACGCATTCAGTCACGTTCTGGCCGGTCATTTCCAGATGTACGCCCCCAGCAGGGACGCCCTCGGCAGCGCAGACAGCAAAGAAGCCCTTGAGTTCACCCACGATGGCATCGAAGGAACGGGTTTTCATTTTCTGCTGGGTCGAGATCGTGTTGCCGTGCATCGGGTCGCTCAGCCATGTCACGCTACGGCCGGTTTCCTTAACCGCGCGCATGATCGGTGGCAGGAACTGCTCGATCTTGTCCGCACCCATGCGCGAGATCAGGGTAATGCGCCCGGCCTCGTTCGTGGGGTTGAGGATTTCCGTCAGACGGCGGATGTCATCCACGCTGGTGGTGGGGCCGACCTTGATGCCGATGGGGTTACGCACCCCGCGCAGGAATTCCACATGCGCGCCATCCGGCTGGCGCGTGCGGTCACCAATCCAGACAAAATGGGCCGAGCAGTCATACCATTCGCCCGAGGTCGAATCGATACGGGTCAGGGCCTGTTCGTACGGCAGCAGCAGCGCTTCATGCGAGGTGTAGAACTCGGTTTCATCCACCTGAGCCGAGCTTTCAGCATTGATGCCGCAGGCCTGCATGAAGGCCAGCGTTTCGCCAATGCGTTCGGCCATGGCGCGGTAACGCCCGGCCAGCGGCGAACGCTCGACAAAGCCCAGATTCCAGCGATGCACCTCATGCAGGTTGGCATAGCCACCGCGCGAGAAGGCACGCAGCAGGTTCTGGATGCCGGCAGACTGGAAGTAGCCGGTTTCCATGCGCACGGGGTCGGGAATACGCTCTTCAGGCGTGAAGGCAGGCCCGTTGATGATATCACCCCGGTAAGAAGGCAGGCTGACACCGTTGATGGTTTCCATATCAGCCGAACGCGGCTTGGCGAACTGCCCGGCCATACGCCCCATCTTGATAACCGGCACCTTGGCGCCGAAGGTCAGCACCACCGCCATCTGCAACAGCACGCGGAAAGTGTCGCGCACGATATCGGCCTTGAATTCGCTGAAGCTCTCGGCGCAGGGGCCGCCCTGCAGCACAAAGGCCTTGCCCTGTCCTGCCAGCGCAAGCTGCTGGCGCAGGCGGCGCACCTCTCCGGCAAAGACCAGCGGCGGGTAGGCGCTCAGGCGGTCTTCCACGGCGGCAAGGGCCGCCGCATCAGGATAGGTGGGAATCTGCCTGACAGGAAACGAACGCCAGCTTTCCGGCATCCATGGCGCAGACGTCGGGTTGGGCTGGGTGAGTGTTGCACTCATAACGAAAGTTCCCTGTCAATTCTGGTATTATGGTTGAGATGGTGAAGAAAGAGGCGAATGACAACCCGGCCTGACAGGCCTTGCGCATTCTCCAAGCGTGTCTTTATGTCCAAAACTCATGGATTAGGCAAATTCCGCCCCGGTCCGCACGGTTGGTAAGCGCTAAGGTAATTTGGAATCTTGGCGGGATGTGTCATAATGCCGTCACGGTATAAGGTGTCGTGACATGATGCGCGGTGCTGGGTTGGCCATCTTAATTATCAAGTCTTGCTGGGGATGCGCGATGGTACTGCTGCGTAAATCTGTTGTAAGCGCCCTGTGCGCCGCCGGTATCGGTATTGTGATGGCGGGAGGTGCCGCATGGGCTGACCCCGCACTGACGCCGGGTGATTCCATTTCCTTTGCCGAAGGCAATGCCGCCATGGATACGGGCAGCGGGCAGAGGACCAATACAGAAAAGAAAACCGTGCATGGGCACCGCAACCTGCCGCCCGGCTATCAGGATGCTCCGTCCATGGATTTCCAGCATGGTGATGACCCTGACCAGCTTGCCAAGGTGCAGCGTGATCCCGTAACCGGCGCTGATATTAGTAAATACGGTTCGGCCTATCAGGCTTCCAGCCCGTTCGGCACCGGGCAGGTGGGTGATTCCACAGGTAGCGGGTGGGTTATCCCCCGCTGAAAACAGGCCCGGCTTAGCCGGGCTTATTCCCTGCCTGTATATGAACGGGTCAGGAAAGCACGCCTTCCTCCACAATCTGCACGGCGCTTTGTCCATTTGTCAGGTCTGTAATGCGTGCGCAGATATCTTCGCGGCTGGTGGCAGGCAGGGTGAGCAGAAAGCGTGCCCCTTCGGCATCAAATATCGGGGTTTCTAGGCCAGCACCCCATTCGGGCAGGCGGGCCTGCATAAGGCCCACGAGTGAAAACGGGCAGTGGAATGTTAGCCGCACCCGTTCGATCAGCTCTTCCTTGGGCGCTGCTCGCAGGCATTCGGCGGCTGTGCCCGCATAGGCCCGCACCAGCCCGCCAGCGCCCAGTTTGATCCCGCCAAACCAGCGCGACACCACAATAGCCACACGGTCTATTTTCTGCGCTACGGCAACCTGAAGAATGGGCTTGCCTGCGGTCCCCGAGGGCTCTCCCGCATCATGGCAGCGACAGTGCGGCCCGATCTGCCATGCCCAGCAGTGGTGGGTTGCGTCCGGCCCGGCAGCGGCAATGTCTGCAATGAATGCCTCTGCCTGCTCCACACTGGCGACAGGCATCGCACTGGCAAGGAAGCGGCTTTTTTTAATGTCCCGTTCCAGTGAAAAAAAGCCGGTCAGCATCTGTGTCATGGCTGCACGATACAGGGGGAGATATGGCTCCGGCAAGCGGTCGGCTGTCTGGCGAGGCACAAGGAGTATAGCGCGGCGTTATTTTGAGCATTTTTTGTTGATGACGGGATGTGTCAGTCCGCGCAACTTGCACGAAAAGTCAAAAGGCTGAGGTTGGTCCGTGTTGCTTTGTGCCTGTCCGTGTGCCGGGGACGTGCTAGAAGGAAAGCAGGAACAGCGCAGCCTATACGCTGCTTAGGAAAAGAACTGGGCTGCGGCAGGGCTGACAACGGCTGGCCGTGGAAAAACAGGGGAGGGCGGGCTGATATGCTGCCGTTATTTCGTGGAAAATGGTCGCTTCTGGCCGGGTTCGGCGTTCTGGCGCTGTGTCTGGCGGGAGCCCCGGCCCATGCGGAAGACGATCCGGGCGACGATATTGATGGGCATAGCCGCCCGGATATGCACAAGCTGGCGGGCAAACCGCCCTTGCCGCGTGCGCACAAGGATTTCAGCAAATACAAGTTTACCCCGCCGGGCGATAAGGTTGTTGAACAGGCAGATGCCAACCGTCTGCTGTTCTGGACCCCGGATGGTCGGCCAGATGGGTATGCCCAGCGCAGGGGTAGTAGCGTTATCTATTACAATGCACAGGGGGTAGCCGTGCGCGTGCAACGCCTGAGTGCGGCAGAAATGCAGGACCAGTAAAAGAAACGCCCATGCCACCAAAAAGGGGCATGGGCGTTATATCTGGTATGTACCCGGCTTGAGGAAGCAGCCTTAACGGCTTTCCATCAGTTCCAGAATGGCGGCTGATGATTCCTCGATCGAGCGGCGGGTTACATCAATAACCGGCCAGTTATGGCGGCGGCACAGCCTGCGTGCCCAGTGCAGTTCTTCCTGCACTTTTTCCAGATCAATATAGGCGTAGTCCGCAGCGCTTTCCATCGGCCTGCGGTCTGGCATCATCTGTGTCAGACGGTTGCGCCGGATTTCAATGAGCCGTTCCGGGTCGATAGTCAGCCCGATTACCGGTTTGGTGGTTTCAAAAAGCGGGGTAGGCGGTTCTATTCCCATAACCAACGGCACGTTGGCGGCCTTTATGCCTCTATTAGCCAGATAGAAGCAGGTCGGGGTTTTGGATACGCGTGAGACGCCAACAAGAATCACATCGGCATCATTCAGCCCGCGTGTTTCCTGTCCATCATCATGGGCCAGCACATAATGCATGGCCTCAATCCGCTGGTAATAGCTGTCATCCATGATGTACTGGCCACCCGGATGGCGCGTGGCCTGCTGGCCGGTTTCATCGGCCAGAAAGTGCAGGGCACTATCCAGCACATCCAGCAGGCGCACCTGCAGGCTGATGCAGCCAGCTTCCATGTCAGCCTGCAGCGTGGGGTCTGTTAGCGAGGACATGACCGGGCCGCGATCCGCTGCAATATTGCGCAGCACGCGCCGGAGCTGGATCTGGGTGCGGATCAGGTTCCAGTGGCGGAGCTTGACCTCCGTATTGGGAAACTGGGCAATGCAGGCGCGTGCGACTGAATCCAGCGTCTGGCCCGTTGCCTCGGAGACAAGATGCAGGGTGAGTGTATTTTGCATGGCGTCTCATTAAAAATGGCCGCACCCAAGGGATGCGGCCATTTTTTTCTTCAGGCTTTGACAGCCTTGTTGTTTTGCTTGGCAAGCGCGGACTGGGCCGCCGCAAGCCGGGCGACAGGCACACGGAACGGAGAGCAGGAAACGTAATCCAGCCCGACTTCCTCAAAGAAGGAAATCGACAGCGGATCACCACCGTGTTCACCGCAGATGCCCAGCTTCAGGTCAGGCTTTGCGGCCCGGCCTTTTTCCACGCCCATGCGCACCAGAGCGCCTACGCCTTCACGATCAATGGAAACGAAGGGGTCCTGCGGCAGCAGGCCTTTTTCCACATATTCCGGCAGGAAGGAGCCAGCATCGTCACGCGACAGACCCAGAGTGGTCTGGGTCAGGTCGTTGGTGCCGAAGGAGAAGAAGTCGGCACTCTGCGCAATCTGGTCGGCCGTGATGGCAGCGCGCGGCAGTTCGATCATGGTGCCGATCTTGTAGGAGAGTGTTGCCTTGCGTTCGGACAGAACAGCAGCAATCACGCTCTCACAGGCTTTGCGCACCAGATCCAGTTCAGCCTTGGTACCAACCAGCGGGATCATGATTTCCGGAATGACGGCCTTGCCCGCGGAAGCGGAAATGTCGAGCGCGGCTTCAGCAATGGCGCGCACCTGCATGGCGTAGATTTCCGGGTAGCTGATGCCCAGACGGCACCCGCGATGACCCAGCATGGGGTTGGCTTCCGACAGGGCCGAGCGGCGAGCGCGCAGGCTTTCCACATCCTGCCCAAGGGCCTTGGCCACATCCTGCAGTTCGGCTTCGCCATGCGGCAGGAACTCGTGCAGCGGCGGATCGAGCAGGCGGATCGTTACCGGCAGCCCCGCCATGATGCGGAACAGTTCGCTGAAATCCCCACGCTGGAACGGCAGCAGTGCGTCAATGGCCTTGGCGCGTGCAGCTTCGTTGTCAGCCATGATCATCTGGCGGACATGACCAATGCGGTCAGGGCCAAAGAACATATGCTCGGTGCGGCACAGGCCAATACCTTCCGCGCCGAAGCGGCGGGCGGTTTCGGCATCTTCGGGGGTTTCGGCGTTGGCGCGCACGCCCAGACGGCGCACATCGTCAGCCCAGCCCATAAGCGTTGCGAAGTCGCCCGACAGGGTGGGCGGAATAGTGGGAACACGGCCCTTGTAAACAGCGCCCGAACCGCCATCCAGCGTCAGCCAGTCGCCAGCCTTGAGGGTGTGGCCGTCAACCATCATGGTCTGGGCTTCGTAGTTCACGGCAATGCTGCCAGCACCGGCCACGCACACACGGCCCATGCCACGCGCCACAACGGCGGCGTGGGAGGTCATGCCACCGCGCGTGGTCAGAACACCACGGGCAGCGTGCATGCCATGCACGTCTTCGGGGGAGGTTTCGATACGCACCAGAATGACATCTTCACCCTTGGCGGCGCGGTCTTCCACATCCTCGGCGGAGAAAGCGATCACGCCGGTCGCGGCACCGGGGCTCGCGGGCAGGCCGCGGGTCAGCAGTACGCGTTCGGCCTTGGGGTCAAGAACCGGGTGCAGAAGCTGGTCGAGAGAGGCAGGCGGCACGCGGGTAATGGCTTCTTCCTGCGTGATCAGGCCTTCCTTGGCCATATCGATGGCCACGCGCAGGGCGGCGGCGGCGGTGCGCTTGCCCGAGCGGGTCTGGAGCAGGTACAGTTTGTTGGCCTGCACCGTGAACTCGATGTCCTGCATGTCGCGGTAATGGCGTTCGAGCAGGTCACGAACCTTCAGCAGTTCCTGGTAGGCGCCGGGCAGGGCCTTTTCCATGGAAACCTGGCCTTCGCTCGAGCGACACTCGGCCATGGGCTGCGGCGTGCGGATACCGGCCACCACGTCTTCGCCCTGAGCGTTGATCAGGTATTCGCCGTAGAAAATGTTTTCGCCCGTGGAGGGGTCACGGGTAAAGCACACGCCGGTGGCGCAGTCATTGCCCATGTTGCCGAACACCATGGACTGGACGTTAACAGCTGTACCCCAGCTTGCCGGGATATCATGCAGCTTGCGGTAGGTGTTGGCGCGCGGGTTCATCCATGAACCAAACACTGCGCCAATGGCGCCCCAGAGCTGGTCTTTCGGGGTTTCAGGGAACGCGTTGCCGGTTTCCTTTTCCACGATCTGCTTGTAGCCCTTGACGACTTCCTTCCACTCATCGGCGGTCAGGTCGGTATCGTCTTCCTTGCTGACAGCGCGCTTGGTCTGTTCGAGCAGGTCTTCAAAGCGGTGGTGGGAAACGCCCAGAACCACGGAGCCGTACATCTGGATGAAGCGGCGGTAGCTGTCCCATGCGAAGCGGGCATCGCCAGAGGAGCGGACAAGGCCTTCAACCGTGGTGTCGTTCAGACCCAGGTTAAGAACGGTGTCCATCATGCCCGGCATGGAAACACGCGCACCCGAACGGACTGATACCAGCAGCGGGGATTCGGCATCGCCAAAGCGCAGGCCCATGACGCTTTCGATCTGGGCCATGGCGGCTTCAAGCTGCGATTCCAGCTCGCCGGGGTATTTGCGTCCGTTTTCGTAAAAGGCGGTGCAGACCTCAGTGGTAATGGTAAACCCAGGAGGCACGGGAAGACCGATATTGGCCATTTCCGCCAAGTTGGCACCCTTGCCGCCGAGAAGATTGCGCATTCCGGCGTTGCCTTCGCTCTGGCCGGCGCCGAAACTGTAGATCCACTTGGTCATTTTTACCGTTCGCTTCGTTGATGGAGTGTCATTGGGCCAGCCTGACGACCAGAAAGCAGATGAGAGAAAATTTAGGACGACAGGTCAGCCGCGCACAGATTTTTATTCTTGGTTCTCAACAGCGAAAAGTTATCCTTTCGCCTCGCCCTAGCATGCCGCACTTCCTGTTTGTGGGCAATCCCCGTTTTCCTTAAATTTCGGCAGATGACGTGCCTGTGCCTTGGCTGGCACAGAAAGCATTCCACTCGGTTTCATCCATGGTTTCTATACCCAGCTCAGCAGCCTTTCGGGCTTTGGAACCTGCTTTCTCGCCTGTAATGACAAGATCGGTCTTGCGCGAAACGGTGTCTGAAACCTTGGCACCCATTCTCTCGGCGGTGGCTTTGGCCTCTGGCCGCGTCATGGTCAGCAATGTGCCGGTAAACACGATGGTCTTGCCCGCCAGCGCGCCCCCACTGGTCTGCGGGCTTTCATCGGCAATGTTCAGAACGGCCTGCAGGGCGTTCAGGGTTTCCAGATTATGCGCCTCGGCCATGAAGGCCACCAGTTCATCGGCAATGGCACTGCCAATACCGGTGATCGAACCCAGTTCAAGACGTTCATCCGAGCCGATCAGGGCAGCGGCGCGCATCTGGGTGATCCAGTTCGTGCATGAACCATAATGGCGCGCCAGCAGGCGGGCATTGCTTTCGCCCACACGGCGGATACCCAGCGCGTAGATAAAACGTGAGAGCGTAATATGCTGGCGTTCCTCAATGGCGCGCAGCAGGTTCGCCACGGACTGTTCACCCCAGCCATCGCGGCGGGTCAGTTCAGTAGCATGGGTGTGCAGGTGGAAAATATCCACCGGCGTGCTGATAAGCCCCGCTTCGTGAAACTCGCGGATACTTCTTTCCCCTAGTCCTTCGATATCGAAAGCCTGACGGGAGACAAAATGGATCAACCGCTCCACCACTTGTGCGGGGCAGGTCAGCCCGCCGGTGCAGCGGCGGATGGCTTCCCCTTCCGGCCGAATGGCCAGAGCGCCACAGGCAGGGCAGTGATCGGGGAAAACAAAAGGAGCCTGTCGTTCAAAAGTTTGCGAGACGGGGGGCGCTACCCCGAGAATCTGTGGAATGACATCGCCCGCGCGCTGGATAAACACCGTATCGCCGACACGCACATCCTTGCGGGTGATTTCATCCTCGTTATGCAGGCTTGCGCGGGTGACAAGCACCCCACCGACATTGACGGGTTCCAGATGTGCAACCGGTGTGAGCGCACCAGTACGGCCAACCTGAATTTCAATATCGCGCAGGAGCGTGGTGGCTTGTTCGGCAGGGAATTTCCATGCTGTGGCCCAGCGCGGCGCGCGGCCCGCAAAGCCAAGGCGGGTCTGCAGGGTGGTGTCGTCTATCTTGTAAACCACGCCATCGATGTCATAGGCCAGCAAGGCCCGGTTCTGGCTGATCCGTTCAAAAACACTCTCGGCTTCAGCCGCGCCCTTGACCTGTTCCGAAAGCGGGTTGACCGGAAAGCCCCAGTTTTTCAGGCGTTGAAGATACGCCCAGTGGCTGGTGTCCAGCGGCTCGGAACTGTAGCCCAGCGCATAGGCGAACAGGGAGAGCGGGCGCGATGCCGTAACCGTGGGGTCAAGCTGGCGGAGCGAACCGGCAGCAGCGTTGCGTGGGTTTGCGAACAGTCTCTTGTTCGCGGCTTCCTGTGCCGTGTTCAGGCTCAGAAAATCTTCCTTGGAGAGAAAAACCTCGCCCCGGATTTCAATCAGCGCAGGATATGGCTCGGGCAAGCGGGCGGGAATATCGCGCAGGGTGCGCAGGTTGGCGGTAACGTCTTCCCCTTCCGCACCATCGCCCCGTGTGGTGCCGCGTGTGAATACGCCGTTTTCATAGGTCAGGCTGATGGATAGGCCATCGATCTTGGGCTCTGCAACAAACACAAGCTCCTGCGCGGCCTCGCCATCAAGCCCGAGAAACCGTGCGGCGCGGCTGACGAAAGCTTCGAATTCCGCCCTGTCGAACACGTTGTCCAGAGAGAGCATGGGCACAAGGTGCAGGTGTTTGCCAAAAGCACTGTCAGGGGCGGCACCTACGGCTTGTGCAGCGCTCTCTGCCGGCACGGCCTGCGGGTGTGCTGCGGCAACGCTCTCGTAACGGCGGCGCAGGGCATCGTACTGCGCATCGGTAATTTCGGGGGCGGCTTCGCGGTAATAGGCTTCGTTGTGGTGCGCAATCTGGGCAGCAAGCTGGGTCAGTTCCGCACGGGCGGTTTCGGTATCGAGTTCCGTCGGGTCTGTTTGGGCGGGTGTTTCTGTCATGTCTGTCCCAGCAGGCTTGCCGCGGCGGCGCGGGCTGCATCGGTTATGGTGTCGCCCGCGAGCATCCGCGCGATTTCTTCGGTGCGTTCTGTCGTGCTCAGCGGTGTTGCGTGTGTGACGGTTTGCCCGTTTTGTGTCTTTTTGCCAATCCGCAGATGGGCGTGCGCACTGGCGGCCACCTGTGGGCTATGCGTGACGGCCAACACCTGAACCTTGCCCGCAAGCCTGCGTAGGCGCTCACCAATGGCCGCCGCCGTAGCGCCGCCGACCCCGGCATCGATTTCATCAAAAATCAGGGTGCCGATACCCGATTGTCCCGCCAGCACCAGCTTGAGGGCAAGCATCAGCCGCGAAAGCTCCCCACCTGAGGCCACGCGCGCCAGCGGGCCCGCTGGCTGGCCGGGGTTGGCGGCAATCAGGAATGCAACCTGCTCCATGCCCTGTCGGCTCCATTGTTCCTGTGGCAGGGGCTGGATTTCCACCACAAAGCGCGCTTTTTCCAGCCGGAGAGGTTTCAACTCGCGGGAAACCGCCTGCTCCAGTGCGCGTGCGGCCCGCTCGCGTGCGGCTGTCAGGGCTGTTGCGTGGGTCTGGTAAGCGGCCTGTGCGGCGGCCACGGCTTCCCTGAGGGTATGTAGGTGCTGCACCCCGCTTTCCAGACCGGCCAGCCGGGCAGAGAGTGTGGCCAGAAGATCCGCCAGCGCATCGACCGCCACGCCATGTTTGCGCGCCATGGTGCGTAGGGAGAACAGGCGCTCTTCCGTTTCTTCCAGCATGCGGGGGTTTGCATCGGTTTCAGCCGAAAGCCGGGAGAGCAGGTTTTCGGCTTCAGCTAGAGCGTTCTCGGCATTTTCAAGTGCTGCGAGCGCCTCTGTCGCCAGCGCTTCCGACGCCTGCGCTTCTGCCAGTGCGCTGTCCTGTTCGGCAGAAGTGGGCTCGTTTGCCTGCCGGGCAGTGTTGTTGCCCGGTGCGGGCAGCAAACGGTGCAGGGCGCGCCCGGCTGCGCGCAGGGCTGTGGCGGGTGCTGCGGTACGGCGGTCGCGTGGGGTGAGTTCTGCCAGAGCCGCGGCTACGGCCTCATTCCGCCGTTCTGCCTGTTGCAGGCTGTGGCGCTGCCGGGCGAGGTTTTCTTCCTCATCCGGCTGGGGGGCCAGTGTTGTCAGCTCATCTACCGTATGGCGCAGCCATTCCTCTTCCCGCGCGGCTTCGTCCAGAGCGCGCTGGGCTGCGGCTAGTTCTGCCGCGCGTTCCTTCCACAGGGCAAAGGCGGCGGATACGCTATCGGTCAGGGCAGTGGGGATATTCGAGGCATCCAGCAAACCGCGATGGGTGGCGGGGTCTGCCAGACCCATCTGCTCATGCTGGCCCTGAATTTCTATCAGGCTGGTGGCAATGCCACGTAGCAACGCGAGTCCGACCGGCTGGTCGTTGACCCATGCGCGAGAACGTCCCTCGCGCGAAATAACCCGGCGTAGCACGATAGGGTCTGTTGTATCTGCGGGCATGCCCTGCTCACTCAGCAGGGTAAATACCGCATGGCCCGCAGGCGCTTCGAAACAGGCACTGACCCGGGCCTCCGCAGCCCCTGCGCGCACCAGCCCAGCATTCGCGCGCTCTCCCATAGCCAGACCAAGGCTGTCGAGTAGAATGGATTTACCCGCCCCGGTCTCGCCCGTAAGAGCGGTGAACCCGTCATGAAATGACAGATCCAGCGCTTCGATCAGAACCACGTCCCTGATGGAAAGACTTGTCAGCATCACATCACCCGGCGTTGGGTAGTCTTGTCTGCCATGGCAGCACGCCAGGGCGACATTGAGCATAGCCCAGCTACAGCCTGAAAGCCGTAGGGGTTAGGACTGTATGTTCTCTCTATGTTCTTGTTTCAAGGGAAAAATCAGAAAAGCCGGATTTTTTGTCGGCACAGCCCGATGAAGCAGGCCTGTGCCGACAGGGAGAACCAAACCCCTTAGGGGTGTGCCTGTGTCCCGGATTTTTTAGCCTGATCCGCTGCGGGCTGTTCCGTGACGGGCTCGGCCTTGACCGGTGCCACGGGGGCCGTGCGAATAGCCATGGGCTGTGCAGCAGCTTTCTGCCCGCTAGCCAGAGCAGGTGGTGGTGGCGCGTTGTTCTTGCCTACGCCAGTGCCCGGCTCTGCCTGATCGAGCTTGAGGCTCGATCCTGCGGGTTTGCCGGGCAGGGGCAGTTTACCATCAAGCAGCTTGTGGTGTTTGAGCTTGTCGTAAGCATAGGCGTACCACTCGCTGCCGGGGTAGTTATACCCCAGAACCACGGCGGATTTGCGGGCCTGCTCAACAAGGCCAAGGTCGAGATAAACTTCCACCATGCGTTCGAGGGCTTCGGCAACATGGTTGGTTGTCTGAAAGTCCTGCACAACGCGCTGATAGCGGTTGATGGCGGCTTCGTAACTCTTCTGCACCTGATAGTAGCGGCCCACCAGCATTTCCTTGCCTGCCAGATGGTCGCGGCACAAATCAATCTTGAGCTGGGCATCACGCGCATATTTGGACTGGGGAAACCGGGTCACGACTTCTTCAAGCGCGTCCATGGATTCGACCGTGCCTTGCTGATCGCGCCGCACATCGGCAATCTGCTCATAAAAGCACAGGGCGCGCAGGTAGTAGGCATAGGCGGCATCGGTGCTTGTGGGATGCAGGCTGATGAAGCGGTTAAGCTGCTGAACGGCTTCAGGGTATTTGTTCTGCAGATAATACGCATAGCCCTGCATAAGCTGTGCATTGGCGATATAGCCGGAATACGGGTAGTTCTGCTGCAGGGTTTCGAACTGGCTGGCTGCTACCGAAAAGCGGCGGGCCTGCAGGGCGTCTATTCCGTTATTATAGAGCGTTTCAGGTGAAGAAACCTTCGGGCTCGTCGGAACAGGTTTTGGGCTGTTGAGAAGCGCGCACCCGGCAAGGCTGCTCAGGAGTGAGGTTGCCAGCAGGCGCGGCAGGAAATGACGGGTCGTGAACGATTTTACAAATGTTTCAGACATACCGGCTCTTCACCTAAGGACGACACCTTATAGAGCATGTGTCCCGGCAAGCAAAGCGAGGATGGGCCTTTGTCAGGCCCCAACCACAAAATAACCGTTCAGGCGGCGGCGACGGCTGGTTGGCGCTCGGCTGTATCCCGCCAAGCTTGCGGGTCGGCAAAGAGGCGGCGCAGCAGCAGATTATTGAGCGTATGGCCGGGGCGGTGCCCGCGTACCCGTGCTCGCAACGCACCGTTGAGCATGGAAAGATCGCCCACGGCATCCATCATCTTGTGGCGGATGAATTCATCCGCGCAGCGTAGGCCAGCGGGGTTCAGGATACTGTCGCCATCAACCACAATCGCGTTGTCGAGCGAGCCGCCAAGAGCCAGCCCCATGCTGTGCAGGGCGTCGATTTCGGTCTTGAGGGTAAAGGTGCGGCTGCGGGACAACTCGTTGCGGAAGCTGGCGCGGCTCAGTTCCAGCGAGAGGGTCTGTCGCCCGATGGCTTGAGCCGGAAAATCGATACTCAGGGAAAGATCAAGAGCCGCCCCCAGCCCGGAAGTAGGGTTGGGGAGCAGTTCCATGAAGGATTCGCCCTGTTCGACCCGGATGGGGCGGATAACTTCCACAATCCGCCGTGTGGCGGTCTGGGCCTGCTTGCCCGCGCAGTCGATCAGAAAAACAAAATCCTGCGCCGAGCCATCAAAAGCCGGAATTTCGGGGCCATCGACCAGAATTAGGGCATTATCGATATCGCAGCCACGCAGGGCTGCCATCAGATGTTCGACTGTCGCAATGCGGTTGATAGGGTTTGCGGCCTCACCCACCGTGGTGCTCAGTCGTGTGTCTACCACCCAGTCGTAATGCGCGGGAATGGCGGTTGCCTGCGGCAGGTCGGTGCGCTGGAAGACAATGCCATGGCCGATTGGTGCGGGCAGGAGGCTAAGCCTGATTTTCTGGCCGCTATGCAGGCCAATGCCGATTGCTGAAATCGGCTGCCCGAGCGTGTGCTGGAAAGTCCGGCCTGTTCCGCGTCCGGTGTTATCCTGACGGCGCGCTGCGGGGGAACGCTTCGTTTCCGAAGGTTCGGCGGTCACTTCAGTGTTCCTCAGCAGGGTGTCCATCGCTGCGGGCATCCTCATAGCTTCAGGTGGCAGTTACGTCTACGATAACGCTTAAAGCCTGCCTGCGGCTGAGGCGAGTCACTGATTATTGCGTTGTGTTTCAGGCCTTTCGCGCCCTGCCATGAGGGAACGAAAGGCCTGAGCGCTTAGCGGCGCAGGAAAGCGGGGATTTCTAGTCCGGTTTCGGGCTCACCGGGGCGTGTGCCGTTTACCTGATCCGCAGGGTTGATTGTGGGGTGGCTCTGCACAGCGGGTTCCTGCCGGTCATCATGGGCCGGATTGCGGCGGAAGGCCCCCGTAACACGACCGAACAGGCTACGTGCGTTGGGGTCATGCGCAGGCTGCTCGACCGTGCGCGGTGGCTCGGTGAACAAGTTGGCGTGGCGCGATGCCGGGGGAGCCGCCTGCGGACGGGGGGCGCTTGCCTGCCCCGGCAGGCTGTTGGCGGCAGGAGCGCTGGCTGGGCCAGATGCCGGTGCGGCCTGAAAAGCCTGTGGCGCGGCTGTCTGTGCCGGTGTGTTGGCGGCGGGGGCGGCATAGGCCGCAGGCTGTGCAGGCTGAACCTGTGCGGGGGCAGCGGCCTGCGCGAAGGCCTGAGGTGCCTGCGCTGCAACGGCAGGCCCCGTGCCGGTGGCCTGCATCTCTGGTGCGGCATCGTTATTGACCGCGAGATGCGGCCGCTCAACCGTGGCATCAATACCAGTAGCCACAACCGAAACGCGCACGCGGCCGTTCATTTTGTCATCAATGACGGTGCCGAAAATCATGTTTGCATCTTCGGGCACTTCCTGACAGATGCGGTTAAACGCTTCTTCGGCTTCGAAGAAGGTCATGTCCTCGCCGCCGGTCACGTTCACCAGAAGGCCCTTGGCGCTGTCCATGCAGGTGTCTTCCAGCAGCGGGTTGGAAATCGCTTTTTCAGCGGCTTCCACAGCACGGTTTTCACCTTCGGCCTCGCCTGTGCCCATCATGGCTTTGCCCATTTCGGCCATGACACTTCGAATATCGGCAAAGTCCAGATTAACGTAGCCGCGCTCGACCATCAGGTCGGTCACGCCGCGCACGCCCATGTTCAGCACCTCATCAGCCAGTTTGTAAGCTTCACGCAGGGTGGTGCGCTCGTTGGCGATGCGGAAAAGATTCTGGTTGGGAATGACGATCAGCGTATCAACATACTGCTGGAGTTCCTTGATTCCCTCATCGGCCACGCGCGCACGGCGCTTGCCTTCGTAGGAAAAAGGCTTGCTAACCACGCCAATGGTCAGAATGTTCCGCTCACGCGCCATACGCGCAATGACAGGAGCTGCCCCTGTGCCGGTGCCACCACCCATGCCGGTGGTGATGAACACCATATGGGCACCGTCAAGATGGCGGGCGATTTCATCAGCTGCTTCTTCTGCTGCCGCACGGCCGACTTCCGGTTTGGCGCCAGCGCCCAGCCCGTGGGTAAGGTGCGGGCCAAGCTGGATGCGGTTTTCAGCCAGACTGCGGGTCAGGCTCTGTGCATCGGTATTGGCGACAACAAATTCCACCCCCTGCAGGCTGGATGCGATCATGTTGTCAACCGCGTTCGTCCCGCCGCCGCCGACACCGATAACCGTAATCTTCGGCGAGAAGTCAGAATGTGTCTGGGGCGGGACAGTCAGGTTGAGTGTCATGGGCATCTCCCGAGAGGCAACGGGTTGGTGGTTGGGTCGGGCGGGTCTGATAAGATCCGAAAGAAAAATTTATGTGACTCTATCAGTCTTTGCGTTGCGAGATCAAACCCTCTCGCGAATAAAAGCAACAAGTTTGCGTAAAAAACCGCTGGGTGGCGCATCGCGGAATTCAACATCGCCAAAAGGACGCTCAGCACTTGCGGCCCAGAACAGCAGACCGGCTGCCGTGGCAAACCCTGCGGCGGCTGCGGTGTTTTCGGGCAGGTTGATGATCTGCTTGGGGCGGCCCAGCCTGACAGAGCGCGTGAAGGCAGCACCCGACAGCCGCCCGACACTGACCGGGGCTCCCAGAATACGCTCGGCCAGCGGGCGAATACCATCAAGCAGGGAGCCGCCACCTGTGAGCACGATCCGCCCGCTGGCGGCCATGCCAAGGCCTGCGCCATCGAGTTTTTCGCGCACGAGTTCCAGCGTTTCTTCCATGCGCGGGCGGATGATGCGGCCAAGCTGCGCGCGCGATATCTGCTCGAAATGCGGCACATCATTGCCCAGTAGCTCTACCGTCAGCAACTCATCCTCCACATCGGTGGACAGATCAGCACTGCCGTAAACGGTTTTCAGGCGCTCCGCATTTTCTAAAGACGTGCTCAGCCCACGCGCGATATCGCGTGTGACATGCAGCCCCCCTACCGCAATCTGCGCCGTGTGCAGAATCTGGCTGTCACCAAATACGGCAAGGGATGTGGTACCCCCACCCATATCCACAACCGTGGTGCCCAGTTCACGCTCATCCGCATCCAGCACGGACAGGCCGGAGGCAAGGGGGGAGGAAACCAGTGCCTCCACCTTCAGCTCTGTTCTGGCCAGCACGGTTTCAAGGTTGAGCAGCGCCGTGGTGGCGGCGTCGATGATATGCAGGCGCGCCTTGAGTGTTTCGCACACATGCCCGCGCGGGTCGGACACGCCCTCGGTATCGTCCACGGTAAAATCTATCGGCAGGGTATGAATGACCTCGCGGCCCTGCACGGATGCCTGCAGGCGTCCTTCTGTTACCACGCGGCGTATGTCCGCTTCTGTCACCACACGTCCGCCAATAGGCCAGCGGACATTGAACAGGCGGCTGGCCGGGTGCCCGCAGGAGAGGTTGACCACAACCCGGTCTATGGGGCGTTCCGCCATGGTTTCGGCCTGTGCCACGGTAGCGCGAATGGCTGCTTCGGCCTCACGCAGTTCCGTAATGGCGCCGCCTTTCACCCCTTCGGATTTGCGCCAGCCATAACCACTTACCCGCAGGGCACCATTGGGTTCACCCCGACCGATCAGGCAGGTGATCTTGCTTGAGCCAATATCCAGCACCGCCGTATAGCCGCTGCGCCAAGCGTGGGCGCGCCGGCTTTTGTCAGCCGGTGGTGGCAGCGGCAGGGGCGCGCGCGTGTTGCTGGTGCCCGGAGCCTGACCGCTCTCAACCCGGCGTGGAGGCGTGCCGGTGGTGGGGAGGGCGCTATGCACCAGGTCAGTCATTAGGTTGGGTCTCCATGGCGGGGCTGGTGAGGGCTCAATGGGCGGAAGGCGAGGGCAATGCGCCCCTGGAGGAGCCGGTGTTCGAGGTGCTGGAAGTTTCCGCCGGGGCGGGAGCGGGAAGCTCACGGATGGTCAGTCGGTCGGGCAGGCGCATATCAATCAGCACGACAGGACGATCCAGTAGGCGGGTGGATGCCTGAAAAGCAGCCAGCCGGTGAATGGCCGGGGCTTCCTCGCTTTCAGGTAGGAGTACGGTTGCGCCATCGCGCAGGCTCAGGTTCCAGCGCCGGTCGCTAACCCGCACAGCGGCTGTAACGCGGCTGCGCACCTCGGGTTCCTGCAACAATGTGTCGATCAGCCCGGATGCCGCGATATTGGCACCGTCGCCCACCACCAGCGGCAGATGCGTGAACGCGGCGGCATCTTTGGTGCTGCCATCCTGCCCGGGTACGGGTTTGCCCTGTCGGTCTATGAGTTCGAAATGCCCCTGATGTTGCCACACCGCATAAGGCGGGCGCTCGACAAGGGTGACTTCGATCTCGCCTGAGAGGTGCCGCGCCACGCTGGCATGATCGACAAACGGTAGCGCATTCAGCCGCTCGCGCGCGCCCGAGACGCTGAAATTGAGGATGGGCGCGCCCACCCGTGTGTTCAGGGCCTGCAGGATAACGCTTTCATCTGTCAGGTTGGCCCCGGCGATATTGATGGCCGTAACCCGCAGGGTATTGGTGCCCATGAGCTGGTCGCGCAGGGGCGTAATGCGCTCCTGCACGGCCGGTATTCCCAAAGCATACCACCCGGCGCCAGCCAGTGCGCCGATAAAAACAAGCCCCATCAATGGTCGCAGCAGGCGCTTTTGCCGCCGTAAAAACAGCTTCAGGCGCGAGGGACGATCAGGCGGGGGGACAGTTCTCATCGACGGCAGGCGGCCTGTTCCACAAGCCAGCCGCAGAGTTCAGCATAGCTGATGCCGCAATAGGCGGCCTGTTCTGGCAGGAGCGATGTGGGGGTCATGCCGGGCTGGGTGTTGACCTCCAGCAGCACAAGGCGGGGGGTGCCGGGCTGTGTGTCATCCAGCCGGAAATCCGCGCGCGATGCGCCAGAGCAGCCCAAGGCGTGGTGGGCTTCCACTGCGATACGCATGGCCTGTTCGGCGGTTTGCGGGTCAATACGCGCAGGCAGTTCATGGCGTGAGCCACCCGCGGCGTATTTGGCGGTGTAGTCGTAAAAACCCTCACCATCACCACAGGGGGTAATGTCGGTAACGGTCAGTGCGCGATCACCCAGCACACCCACGGTAATTTCACGCCCGGGGATGAAGGCTTCTGCCAGAATCTGAGGGCCGTATGCCCATTCACGGGCAATGGCGGCGCGCGTGTTCGCTCCTGCGCGGATAATGGAAACCCCGACGGAGGAGCCTTCACTCACTGGTTTGACCACATAGGGTGGAGGCAGGGGGTCAGCCAGTGCGAGTGTTTGCGCATCCAGCACCATGCCTTCGGCCACGGGCAGGCCTGCGGCAATAAACACTGCCCGCGCTGCGGCCTTGTCCATGGCCGTAGCCGAGGCGCGCACGCCCGAATGCGTATAGGCCAGCCCCATCCAGTCCAGTATGCCCTGTATGCAGCCATCCTCGCCAAAACGGCCATGCAGGGCGTTGAACACGACATCGGGTTTCTGGGCGTTTAGGGCGGCTACCAGCGTTGCCAGATCGGTGCCTGCATCCAGTGTGGAGACCTGATAGACCCCAAGGCTGGCCAGCGCTTCGGCCACACCCTGCCCGGAGGCCAGACTAACCTCCCGCTCGGAGGACAGGCCGCCCATGAGAACGGTAATACGGCGGGGCGTTGTCATTGTTGCGGAGCCTTTGTCCTGCCGAGGCGCTTGATTTCCCACTGGAGCGATACACCGCAATGCTGAGCAACGCGGCTGCGTACCTCCTCGCCCAGACCCTCAAGGTCGGCGGCGGTGGCGAGGCCAAGGTTGAGCAGGAAGTTGCAGTGTTTTTCGCTCACCTGTGCTTCGCCCACGCGCAGGCCACGGCAGCCTGCGGCATCGACCAGTTCCCACGCTTTGCGCGAGGAAACGGCCGGATCGGGGTTGCGGAAGGTGGAGCCCCCGGTGCGGGCCCGAACGGGCTGCGTGCTTTCGCGCGAGGTGCGGATTTCGGCTATGCGCGCGCTAATATCCGCCGGGTTGGCGGGGGTGGCGCGCAGGCGTGCACGGGTTACGGTTGCCCCTTCCGGCAGGCCGGAGCGGCGGTAGCCAAACCGCAGGGCGGCATTGTCCAGCCGCAGTAGGGAGCCATCGCGGGTAATGATTTCGGCCCAGTGCAGCACACTGGCGATATCGCAGCCATAAGCGCCTGCGTTCATGCGCACGGCCCCGCCGATGGAGCCTGGAATGCCGCTGAGAAATTCCAGCCCGCCCAGCCCGGCAGAGGCGGCCTGTTCGGCCACGGTGGCATCCAGACAGGCACTGCCCACCACCAATGCATCCTCTTCCACCTCGATGGCAGCAAAGCCTCGGGCAAGGCGGATGACCAGCCCTTCTATCCCACCATCGCGGATAATGATGTTCGAGCAGGCGCCCAGCGTGGTAACGGGCAGTTCAGGCGGCAGGCGCTGCATGATGCTGGCCAGATCCTGCGCATCCGCCGGTTGGTAAAGCCACTCCGCATTGCCCCCCACGCGAAACCACGTGCGCGCACCTAGCGGGGCCTGCGGGGTCAGCCGCCCCTGTGCCTGAGCAAAGGTGTGGCGCACCATTTCATCCAGAGTGGGCATCATGCCGCACTACCGCCCTTGTGCTCGGCCTTGAGGGCTGCGAGCTGCGCGGGCAGGGCTTGTGCCCAGTTGGTGATGGTGCCTGCACCCAGACACACGACGTAGTCGCCGGGTTTGGCAATGGCGTTGATCATCTCGGCCAGATGCTCGGGGCTGGAAAGCGGCACCACGGAGCGGTGGCCGCGTTCGCGCAGGCCTTCTATCAGCCGATCACGGCTGACATCGGGCAGAGGCTCTTCGCCCGCTGCGTAAACATCGGCCACGATTACGGTATCGGCATCGTTCATGCAGGTGCAGAAATCCGCAAACAGCATTTGCAGGCGCGAATAGCGGTGCGGCTGCATGACCGCAATGACACGGCTGGCCCCCGCTTGCCGCGCGGCCTTGAGCACGGCGGCAATTTCAACCGGGTGGTGGCCGTAATCGTCAATCACGGTAATGCCGCCGGTTTCGCCCGTGCGGGTAAAGCGGCGCTTGACCCCACGGAAGCTGGCCAGCCCCGAGCGGATAACATCGTCGCTAATATCCATTTCCGTGGCCACGGCCACGGCGGCCAGCGCATTCTGCACGTTATGCGCGCCCAGCATGGGCAGGCGGAACGGCCCGGCCTTGCGGGTGCGGCGGGTGGCGCGGTCTGTCAGCGTGACTTCAAACGTCGCCCCCAGCTTGTCGGTAATCAGTTTTTCGGCCCGCACATCCGCCTGTGGTGAAAACCCATAGGTGACAACCCGGTGGTCTGACAGGCGGGGGATCATCTGCTGCACGGCAGGGTGGTCGATGCACAACACGGCAAAGCCGTAAAACGGCACGTTGGAAACAAACTGGTCGTAACCGGCTTCCATGGCCTCGGCACTGCCCCAGTGGTCAAGGTGCTCGGGGTCCATGTTGGTCACGACCGAAATAACCGAAGGCAGGCGCAGGAAAGAGCCATCGCTTTCATCGGCTTCCACCACCATCCAGTCACCTTTGCCCATGCGGGTATTGGTGCCGTAGGCCTCGATAATACCACCATTGATGACGGTGGGGTCGAGGCGGGCGGCCTCCAGCACGGCGGCGATGAGCGATGTGGTGGTGGTTTTGCCATGCGTGCCGCCAACCGCAATGGCCCAGCGCAGGCGCATGAGTTCGGCCAGCATTTCAGCCCGGCGCACAACCGGGATCAGCCGCGCGCGGGCGGCCATGACCTCGGGGTTGTCGCGCCCTACTGCGGTGGAAATGACCACAACCTGAGCGCTACCCAGATTTTCGGCGCTGTGCCCCACCGCCACGGGAATACCCGCTGCGCGCAGGCGTTTGACATTGGCGTTTTCAGCAATGTCGGAGCCCTGCACGGAATAGCCCAGCAGGCGCAGCACCTCGGCAATGCCGGACATGCCAATACCGCCGATACCGACAAAATGAATGGTGCCGATGCTCAGGGGCAGCGCTCTCATGGGCTGGGCTTCTTCTCGCTGGAGGGTGTTTGGGTGGAGGAGGGAAAAGTGTGCAGACATTCTTCTACTACATTGGCCAAAAGTCTGGCGGCATCAGGGCGGGCCAGTGTCGCGGATTGGGCAGCGGCGTCGCTCAGGCTGGCAAAGCCACTGCCAGCATCAAGCAACTCGCCCAGAAGAGCCGACAGGGCGCGGGGGGTGAAATCGGCCTGACGGAGCATCCAGCCTGCTTCGGCATCCGTCATGGCGCGGGCGTTTTCGGTCTGCTCGTCACTGGCAGCGATAGGGAGCGGCACCAGAATGGCGGGTCGACCGGCGGTGGTTATTTCCGCAACGGAAGAACCGCCCGCCCGCCCGATAACCAGATGGGCCGCGCGCAGGAGGTCTGGCACGTCATGAAGAAAGGATTCGACACGGGCAGTAACGCCCGCCTGCTCATAGGCAGCCCGCACGGTGGGAATATCATCTGCCCGTGCCTGCTGGGTCACAACCAGCCGCGCACGCAGGGCTTCGGGCAGGAGCGCTACGGCGGCGGGCACGACATCGGAAAAAACGCGCGCACCAAGCGATCCGCCCCATACCAGCAGGGCAATGCGGTCAGTAGGGGCTGTCCAGCCTTCACCCGCCAGTGCCGCAATGGCGGGGCGCACGGGCATGCCGGTCAGCACGGTTTTATACCCTAGTGGCAGGCGCGCAACCGAGGGAAAGGACGTGGCAATCACATCGGCAAAGCGGGCAAGGGCGGCATTGGCCTTGCCCAGCACGGCATTGCCTTCGTGAATGACAAGGGCAGGGTGGTGGCGGCCCATCATGCGTGCCCCCAGCAGCGGCGGCACGGAGGGATAACCGCCAAAGCCGACAACCACATCGGGGTTGATTTCACGCATGAGCGCACGCGCGCGCCATGCGCCCAGCAGCAGGGTCAGCCCCGCGCGTAGGGCGCGTAACGGGCCGCGCCCCGCAACCCCGGCTCCGGGCAGGATATACTGCCGCGCTGTTGCAAATACCCCGCTATCGCGCTTGCCCGCACGGGCATCGGTCATGAGCACAAGGGTATGGCCGCGCTCGGCCAGAATTTCGGCCAGCGCTTCGGCCGGGAAAAAATGACCGCCTGTGCCGCCAGCGGCAATGACAATGGTGCGCGGAGTGCAGGACTTCATGCTGATCGCCAGTGTCTGAGTGTGGACACAAACCCGCCATCGGTGCGTATGTCACCCGCCTGATGGCGGGTGAGTGCCAGCACCATTCCAATAGCCAGCGCTACGGACATGGCGGATGAGCCACCATAGGAAATGAATGGCAGTGTCATGCCCTTGGTGGGGATAAGATGCAAGGAGGAAGCCATGTTGACGAAGGCTTGAAGCCCGAACCCCGTTACCAGCCCCGCCGTGGCGACAATGACAAAGGGATCGTTCTCACGCATCAGGCGTAGCAGGGTACGGATGACAATCATGGCAAACACCATGATAATGAGCAGGCACACGACCAGACCATATTCCTCGCCTGCCACGGCAAATACAAAATCGGCATGGGCGTCGGGCAGCAGGTCTTTCACCCGGCCTTCACCTGGGCCGCGACCCAGCAGGCCGCCATTGCCAAAGGCACGCATGGCGGTGTCGATCTGGTAATGATCGCCTACATCGGGGTGCAGGAAGCGTTCCACGCGTGAGCGGACATGCGGGAAAACAAAAAAGGCTGCCACCCCGCCACCCATCATGAGGCCAACACCCGCACCTACCAGCGCGAGAGGCAGCCCGTTGACGAAAAGCTGGGCAAGGAACACGGCGGTAATAACGCTCAGCATGCCGATATCAGGCTGGGATTTCAGCAGCAGAGCAATCAGCAAGTAAAGCCCGCCCGCAATGGCTGCCCCCGGTAGGGGGCCTATACGGTGCGGGCGGGTGAGCAGCCAGCCGGTAATCACCGCAAAACAGGGTTTGAGAAACTCGGAGGGCTGGAGCGACATCAGCGGCAGGGCAATCCAGCGCCGTGCGCCCTTGATTTCTATACCATGGACAAGGGTGAGCATGGTTGCCCCGAGCATCAGCCCGCCACCAATGGCCGAAAGCAGCAGCACCGTTCTGCGTTGCAGGGTGGAGATGCTGAAGACAATCAGCCCCGCAATGCTCAGGAACACCACCTGCTTGAGAATGAACATGTTGCGTGATGCGCCGATACGCACCGCCACCGCCGGGCTGGCCGCCAGCATGAGAATATAGCCGAACCCGATGAGAATGAAGGCGCAGATCAGCGTGGTGCGATCCACGTTGCGCCACCACCGTGCGAAGGGTGAATCATCAAGGCGGGAGCTACCGGACATTATGGTGTGTCCTGTGGGGTGGTCAGGTCTGCGGCCTGCGCCAGCATGGCAAAGCGCTGGCCACGCTCCTCAAACCCCGAAAACTGGTCAAAGCTCGCGCAGGCGGGCGAGAGCAGGACAACGGGGGTCTGTGTCGCTTGTGCCATGGCGTAGGATTCTGGCACGGCCCGCTCCAGCGTGCCGCACAGTGTATATGCCACACCTTGTGCGCTGAGTGTCTGGGCCAGCACCTCGGCATCCTGCCCGATCAGGAAGGCATGGCGGATACGCCCGAACAGGGGGGCAAGGGGTTCAATCCCGCCAGCCTTGGCAACGCCCCCGGCAATCCAGATCAGATGGTCGTAGCAGCTGAGTGCGCGCGCGCTAGCGTCGGCATTGGTGGCCTTGCTGTCATCCACAAAGGCCACCCCTTCGCGGGTGGTGATGAGTTTCTGCCGGTGGGGCAGGCCGGTGAAGCTGAGCAGTGCGGCTGCCGAGCGGGTATCATCCACGCCCAGAAAATGGGCCACGGCCATAGCGGCGGCCGCGTTCTGGGCATTATGGCTGCCGGGCAGGGCCGGGCCGGGTGTCGCGCAGCGTATCCCGTCATGCCAGAGCGCGCCGTCATGGCCTGACCATGTGCACCCGGCCTGCGTGCCTGATACGGTTTCGCAGCGTGCGGGGCCGCTGCGCAGGGTCTGGGCCAGAATGCGGCTGGGCTCGTCATCCATGCCAATCAGTGCGAGGTCATGCTCTGTCTGATGGTCGAAAACATGCGCCTTGGCCCGGATATAACCGGCCATGTCGCCATGGCGGTCAAGGTGATCGGGGGTGAGGTTCAGCAGGCAGGCCACGTCAAAGTGCAGGCTGCCCAGCCGTTCCAGCATGTAGGAAGACATTTCCAGCACGTAAATGCCGTTATCGGGCAGAAGAGGCAGGGCCAGTGCCGCAGGGCCAAGGTTGCCGCCTGCTGCCACCGGCACGTTGGCTTCAGCCAGAATATGGGCCACCAGTGTTGTGGTGGTGGATTTGCCGTTGGTGCCGGTAATGCCGACAAAGCGCGCCTTGCTGCCTGCCTTGCGCACGGCGCGGTAGAGCAGCTCTGCATCTGACAGCACGGGAATACCTGCTGCAATGGCCATGGCAGCTACGGGGTGAGGCTGCGGCAGAATATGGGCAATACCCGGCGAGAGCACCAGCGCATCAAACCCCGCAAGCGTGTCAAACGGGGCGATGGTAATGGTGTTGGAAAGGCCTGCGCGTTCGGCCTGTTCGTCCAGTGCCTGCCGGGTAGTGGCGCCGTCATCCCACGCCTGTACATGCGCACCACACCCTGCCAGCGCCATAACTGCTGGCAGGCCGTTGCGGCCAAGCCCGAGCACGGCAAAACGCTGCCCGGCGAACAGGGTGGGAGGGAAACCGTTCATCGCAGTTTCAGCGTCGCCAGACCGCACAGGCCCAGAATAATGGAAATGATCCAGAACCGGATAACGATGGTGGGTTCCGTCCATCCCTTCTTTTCAAAGTGATGATGGATTGGCGCCATCAGGAACACCCGCCGTCCGGTGCGTTTGTACCAGCCCACCTGAATGATGACGGATAGTGTTTCCGCAACGAACAGCCCTCCGACAATGCACAGCACCAGCTCATGCTTGATGGCGACAGCGAGCGAGCCGAGTGCGCCACCGAGCGACAGGGAGCCCGTATCCCCCATGAACACGGCGGCGGGCGGTGCGTTAAACCACAGAAAACCAAGACCAGCCCCAACAAGGGCGGCGCAGAACACGGTCAGTTCCCCCGTGCCCGGCACTGCATGTACCTGAAGATAGTCCGCAAAAACGTGGTTGCCTACCAGATAGGACAGAATGGCAAAAACAAGTGCCGCCGTTACCACGGGGCCAATGGCCAGCCCGTCCAGCCCGTCGGTAAAATTCACAGCATTGCCAAAGCCGGTAATGACCACCATGGCAAAGACCGGGTAAAGTGGGCCGAGCGGCAGCAGAAAATCTTTGGCGAAAGGAAAGGCAAGCTGGCCAGCCAGTTCCGGCGGCATAAGATATTGCAGCCACAGCCCACACAGGAGCGAGAGAGTGAACTCGCCACCCAGCCGTGCTTTTTTGGACAGGCCATCGGTATTGCGGCGGGCCAGCTTGCGGTAATCATCCGCAAAGCCAATGGCCCCAAAACCCAGCGTGGTCAGCCATACCGCCCACACGAACCCGTTTTCCAGATTGCCCCAGAGCAGCATGGAAATGCTCAGCGCGGTCAGGATCAGCACGCCGCCCATGGTGGGGGTGCCTGCTTTTTCCACCAGATGCCGCTCCGGCCCAAGTGCGCGGATAGGCTGCCCGCCGCGCTGGATACGGCGCAGCATGGCAATGAAGGGGCGGCCCAGCATCAGGCTGACGCCCAGAGCGGTCAGGCAGGCGCAACCGGCGCGAAAGGAGATATAGCGCAGCAGGTTGAGCAGGGTGATATGCCCGTCATGGATCGCATGCGAAACCAGCATGTAAAGCATCAGGCGGCCCCTTCGGTCGTAGGGGCGTGCGCGGGCATGGCTTCCAGTTCGGTCATGATATCGCGCATACGGCTGCCCAGACTGCCCTTGACCAGAACAGCATCCCCCGCGCGCAGGGCGGCGCGCGCCAGCGGGGCAAGAGTGGCGGCGGTTTGTGCCCAGGCACCCTGCCGGGCTGAGGGCAGGGCCTCGAAAAGAGTTTTCATATGCGGTCCGCAACAAAAGACAAGATCAGCGGACATGGCGGCCGGTTCCGCCAGCGCGCCATGTTCGGAGGTGGAAAAATCGCCCAGTTCACGCATGTCACCCAGTATGGCAATGCGGCGTCGGGCGGGGATGTGCCGTAGCACGTCCAGTGCGGCTCGCACAGAAGCGCTGGACGCATTGTAGCTTTCATCCAGCAGGGTAATGGTGCCGCCGCATAGGGTGCTGAGCGCGCCGCGCCCGCGCCCGGGGCGGAAGGCGGCAAGGGCTGCTGCGGCGGGTGCCAAGGCTGCCCCAAGAGCCGCGCAGGCTGCCAGCGCACTGGCGGCGTTGCGCACAAGATGCGTGCCGGGTGCAGCCAGATGCACCTCTACGGTATCGGCTGCCTGCCCGTGGGCAAGCTGGAGCGTAAAGTCAGAACCATCTGGCCCGGTTTGCAGGCTGGTAATCCGGGCAGCACTGTCGGCTTTCAGCCCGCTGCGCCATAGCGTGGCATGGCTTTGCCCGGCGGCCTGCTCGATCAGGGCCATACCATGGGCATCGTCCGGCACGATGGCAATGGCACCGTTAGGCAACGCGAGTAGAAGCGAGGCCTTTTCCTGCGCAATGGCGTCCAGACTACCCATATGCCCCAGATGCGCCGAGCCAATGGTGGTGATGACGGCGCAGTTTGGGCGTACCAGCGCTGCCAGAGGCAGGATTTCTCCCGGATGGTTCATGCCAATTTCGCTGATGCAGAAAGCAGCGTCACGCGGTAGGCGGGCGAGGGTAAGCGGCACACCCCAGTGATTGTTGTAGGAGGCTTCGGCCGCATGGGTAGCGCCGCAGGCACTCAGGCACAGGCGGAGCATGTCCTTTGTGGTCGTTTTGCCTACGCTGCCGGTAACTGCCACCACACGGCCGGTAAAGCGTGCGCGTGCGGCCTGTGCCAGCGCGCGCAGGCCGTTCATGGTGTCAGGCACCAGCAAAATACGCGGGTCCGGCACGTCTGGGGCATCATGCGCCAGAACAGCCGCGGCCCCCTTGTCCAGTGCGGTGCGGATATGGGCGTGGCCATCGCTGTTATCGCCCATCAGGGCAATGAACAGATCGCCCGGTTGCAGGCTGCGCGTGTCGATGGACACACCGCTGATGCTGTGTACGGGAGGTTCATGCGCTGGTCCCGCCTGCATGAAGCGGCCTCCAGTCGCCTGTTCCAGTTCCTCTCGTGTCCACAGACTCGTCATACCTGACCCGTTTCCTTTTTATCCGTTGGTGCGTCCGCCTGCCCTGTCAGGGCGCGGATGACGCTGGCATCATCAAAGGGCAGAACCGTGTTGCCCACGATCTGCCCCTGTTCATGGCCCTTGCCGGCCACCACCAGCACATCGCCCGGCCCGAGCAGGCTCAGGGCTTCGGCTATGGCGCTGCGGCGGTCTGCGATTTCAAGCGCTTCTGGTGCGCCCGCGCGCACAGCCGCGCGGATGGAGGCCGCGTTTTCCGTGCGGGGGTTATCATCGGTAATAATGGCAATATCGGCCCCGATCGCCGCTTCCTGCCCCATTAACGGGCGTTTGCCGCGATCCCTGTCCCCGCCCGCGCCAAAAACGACAACCAGCTTGCCCAGCGCATGCGGGCGCAGCGAGGCCAGCAGCCGTGCCAGCGCATCGGGGGTATGGGCGTAATCCACATAGGCGCTGGCCCCATTGGGCAGCACGGCAGCACGCTCCATGCGCCCGCGCACCCCCTGTAGCCGGGGCAGCAGCGCCAGCAGGGTGGGCAGGGCGGCATCGTCCTCGGCGGCGAGGGCGGTGGCCAGCAGAGCGTTATCCGCCTGAAAACGTCCGGGCAGACCCAGTGTCAGCGTGTGGATATGCCCCGCACAGGACAGGCGCAGTTCCTGACCATGCGGTAGGGCGCGGTGTTCAAGCAGGCGCAGGGTATCACCCCGTTCGCCCACAAGCCGCAGGCGCAGGGTGCGGGTGCGGGCAATATCTTTGATAGCGTCCAGCGTGGGGCTATCCATGTCCGCATTGGCGACAGCCAGCCCGCCGGGGGGAAGAATGGAGTTCAGAAGGTGCAGCTTGGCCTGCCGGTAGGCCTCCAGCGTGCCGTGATAATCCAGATGATCACGTGTGAGGTTTGAAAACCCTGCCGCACTCAGGTGTAGGCCATCCAGCCGCCCCTGTTCCAGCCCGTGGGATGAGGCCTCAAGGGCGACATGGTGCACACCAGCTTGTTCCAGCGTGGCCAGCGTATGGGCGAGCGTGACCGGGTCAGGCGTTGTCAGAGGCGGAAGGGTCAAATCCGTGGGGTTTGCGCCTGTCAGCCCCAGCGTGCCAATGGCCGAGGCACTGAAACCCTGCAAGGCCCAGAGCTGGCGCATGAAATCCGCCGTACTGGTTTTACCGTTGGTGCCGGTTATGGCGGCCAGATGCGCAGGCTGCGGCCCCGCAAGGGCTGTGGCCATAAGAGCCAGTGCGTGGCGGGGGTTTTCGCATTCCACGACCGGGCAGGGTGGTGTGCCCTGTGGCCACATGGTGCCGGAGGGGGCAAGAACAGCACAGGCTCCGGCCTGCACGGCGGCGGGTATGAAAGTGCGGCCATCGGCATGGGTGCCGGGCAGGGCGGCGAACAGCGTGCCGGGGCGCACGGCGCGGCTATCGGCTGTTACCGTGCTGACAGCGATGGCCTCAGGTGCTGCGCCGCAAAGGGCTGTGGATGGCAGATGGGCAGCTTCCATCAGACGGGAAAGGGGCTGGCTCATTCGTCCATTTTTTCCAGAGAGGCCTTGCGCCGCTCGGCCACAAGGTGCTTACGGGCCGCAGCCGTGTTCTGATCTTGCGCTGTGGGCAACTCACGCGATTTATGTGCCGTATTTTCCAACAGGCGCGGGTCCCCGGGGTCGTTCCCCGGCCCCAGAGGGCGCACGCCGCGTGGTACGGCAGGCTGCATGGAAATGGCCAACTGAGCATCTATCTGGGCGGCATGCTCGGTATCAGGAAAAATCTGGAGCATGGGGCCAATGCGCGAGACAATATGCGAAACCGTGGGGGCGGCATTCCAGCCGGCTGTTGTCCAGCCATGGGTCTGGGGTGTGGCCTGCGGGCTGTCGAGCATGACATAGACCGCGTAATGCGGCGCGTTCATAGGGAAAATACCTGTAAACGCTGAAATATTCACATGTTTGAGGTAGCCGCCATGCGGGCCGATTTTTTCAGCCGTGCCGGTTTTTCCGCCCACGAAATACCCCGGAGATTCTGCTGTGCGGCCCGTGCCCTGCGTAACATCAAGCCGCAGAATGCGCCGCAGCAGGGCTGAAACCTCGGGCGACATCACACGTGGCCCCTGTGGTTCGGCCGGTGTGTCGCTATCGGTTGTAGCGGCTTGCGCCACGGAGGGCTGTAGCGGGGTGGCTACTGTCGCCAGTCCATCCTGCGGGGGGACTGTCTGCTCGCTATTACGGCTTTCGGCGTCCAGCAGGGTGGGGGAGACGAGAATGCCGCCGTTAACCGTTGCCGCCGTGCCGCGCACGATCGCCAGCGGAGGTTCGGCCACGCCATGACCGAACCCTACTGTCATGGTGGTGGCGAGGCCCCACTGGTGCGGTACAAGCGGGTGGGCGGCTTCAGGCAGTTCTACCGGCACGGGTGCGAAAAACCCCATATCGCGCAGCCATTCGGCCTGACGTTTGCCCCCTACATCCAGTGCGATATGAGCTGCCGCCGGGTTGGAGGAGTAAGCCATGACCTCGGGCAGCGTCAGCCACGGCGAAAAATGGTCATTCTTCATATCGCGGATGGTGAACCGGCCGATTTTGAGCGGAATGGAAGAAAAACGGTCCCAGACATGGATAGTGCCGGTGGCCAACCCCATGGCGGCGGTCTGGAGCTTGAAAGTGGAGCCGGGCTCATACAGCCCCGTGACAGCACGGTTAAAGCGCTCGTCGTTGGTGGCGTGGGCAAAGGCGTTGGCATCGTAGTCGGGCAGGCTGACCATGGCGATAATTTCACCCGTGCGGACATCCATGACAATGCCGCACGCGCCGATGGCCTGATATGTCTGCATGGCTGTTGCCACTTCTTCACGCACGGCGGACTGGATGCGGATATCCAGAGACAGGCGCAAGGGGCGACGGTCTGAGAGCAGGCGGGAGTCAAAATGCCGCTCCACGCCAGCAATGCCGTGATCATCAATATCCACGGCACCCAGAATCTGGGCGGCCATGCGGCCTAGCGGGTAGTGCCGCTGTTCGCCCGGCTCAAAGTAAATACCCGGAATGCCGAGGTTGTTGATGGCCAGTTCCTGCTGGGGCGAAATATTGCGCGCGATATAGACAAACTGCTTGGGCGAGGCGAGCTTGCGGGCCGTTTCTTCCTCGTTCATCGCAGGCAGAATGCGATGGAGCCTGCTGGCGATATCGGCGGGGTCGATCAGTTCCTGCGGGTTGGCGTAAACTTGGGCCACGGGCAGCGAGAGCGCCAGTGTCTGCCCGTTGCGGTCCATAATAGGGGCACGGTGCACCTGTGGCAGGGAGAAATCTCCCGCAAGCGCGCCACGGGGGTCAACCTTGGGGATTTCGGGTACCTGTGGTGCAATCTGGCGTTTTTCCGGTGCCATGGGCCGGATGATGGTTGCAAGCGTGAGCTTGCCCGCCACTACGGTAAACAGAAAGCAGAAAATGCTGGCCGCCCCCAGAAGCCGGGCGTGCATCTGTTCCCTGCGGGCCTGCGCGCGCAGGGTGTCTCCTGGTGTGCCTACCGGTCTCGCGCTGTTGGGCTCATGGGGCGGCGGCTTCATGGCAGGCGGAAAATACTTTCGGTTCGAGGAACATCAGCAGGTCAGGTCAGTTCGTGACAGGGACGGGCGGAGGCAGGCTGTCGCCCCCACGCCCCAGCAGAGACCCCCCCATATATCCCGAACTGGCCCGGGCTTCCATATAGCCGCCACCTGATGTCGCAGCCCGGTGCAGATGCGGATGCCATGAGGCAACAGTAGCGGGCAGCGGATGGCGGATGGGTGAGGGTTCATCCGTTGTGGTGCTGCGGGCCGCAACCACGCGGGTCGGGGCTGCGGGGGTAGCATGGATGCGGGGTTTTACATCCATATCAGCCTGTTCCGCCGCTTCCGCCCGTGCAGTGGCGCGGGGTGTTTCAACCGGCTGTATATGGTGCGTGCCAGCGGCCTGAATGGCAGCCAGCAGGGACGATCCGTTACCTGCGTCAGCCACGCGCACACGGGCGGTGGGTGCGGGTGCTACAGGGGTAGCACTGACATGCTGCACGGGGGCTGGAGCCGGGTGGCTGACCGGTGCGGCACTGGCTACGGTCATGACCGGGCGTTCAGGCACGGGCCGTGCTGCCGGGATAACGGCCGGTGCGGCGCTGCTGGCTACGCTCACACGCTCCACATGTTCGGGCTGAACATGCTGGACTGCGCTGCTGGGCTGTACAGCGGGCAGCGCACGTGGCTGGCTGGCTGGTGTATCCGCCATGGCAACAGGAGTGGGCGCTGCTTCGTTTTCCTTGAGCGGTGCGGGCAGGCGGTTGCTCAGATCCGCCATACGGACAAACTGCGTTGGCTCCATGATGCGCAGATACGCGGCATGGTGCGCGGCAAGCGCTGTCAGCCGTTCAGGCTGGTTTTCCAGCGTCCATTCCGTGCGGAGCATGGCTGTCTGGGCGCGCACATGCTCGGTTTCATGAACGATCCCGGCAATCTTCTGGTCCAGCAGGGTTGTCTGATGCTTCTTGGCGTACAGGAAGAACCCCGAAGAGATCGCAAGAACGGCACAGCAGCAGGTAAAGGGGCGGGGTAGCATGGGATCAGCTCTCTACGACCGAAGATGGCGCGGTGTCTGGCCGCCTGATAAGCGCACGCAGCCGGGCGCTGCGTGCGCGGGGGTTGATGCGGCATTCCGTATCGCCGGGGCGAACGGCCTTGCCTGTCAGGGTTTTGAATGCGGATTCGGTGCCGTGGCTCATGGCGGCGCGCGGGTCATGACGGGAGAAAGACACATCGCGCCCGGTCGCACGCTGGAAGGCCCGCTTGACCAGTCGGTCTTCCAGTGAATGGAAGGACACCACAACCAGACGGCCGCCGGGGGCCAGAAGCTCCAGAGCCTGTGTCAGCCCGCGTTCGATCTCGCCCAGCTCGTCGTTAACCGCGATGCGCAGGCCTTGGAATGTGCGGGTTGCACCATCCAGCCCCGAGCGGTCATGCGGCACGGTGGCGCGCACAAGCTCCGCCAGTTGCAGCGTGGTGGTGAACGGCTCCTGCGCACGGGCGGTGACAATAGCCCGGGCCACACGGCGGGCGTGCCGTTCCTCACCATAGAAATGGATGATATCGGCCAGTTCCTGCTCGGTGGCCGTATTGACCAGATCGGCGGCGCTCCGTCCGGATTTTTCCATGCGCATGTCAAGCGGGCCGTTATGCCGGAACGAGAACCCGCGTTCGGCCTCATCAATCTGGAATGAGGAAACTCCCAGATCCATGACAATGCCGTTGAAAGCCGGAGCCTGTGCGGCCTGTGCCAGAGCGGCCATACCGCCAAAACCACCATGCAGCATGTGCAGGCGTTCACCCTGTCCGTGGTTTTCCAGTGCCGTGCGCAGGGCGTTGCCACGGGCGATGGCGTCGGGGTCGCGGTCGATGGCCCACAGGGAGCAGGCGGCAGCACCCAGAATGGCGCGGGTATAACCACCGCCACCAAAAGTGCAGTCCAGCATGGCCTCGCCATCAGCGGGGACCAGATACTCCAGCACTTCCGCCAGCATGACGGGTATATGCCCGGACTGTGGCAGCAGGGTTGCGGCCAGCGTGGGAGAGGTAGCGTTCATGCCGCGCCTTCTCCCCGCCCAGCGGTGCCATTGCCAGCAGCCGGAATGCTGACGCGGCGTGATTTCTGTCGGGCATCGGCACGGCGCTGACGGGCGGCCTCGGGCTCCCAGATCTGGAAAATACGGCCTAGCCCCATGAAAGATACCATGGGGCTGTTCTCCAGCCCCGCATGCTCACGCAGGAAATCGGGCAGGATAATCCGTCCTTCACGGTCAGGGTCCATGGGGTAGGCATCGGCGTACAGGGCGGCGGCGAGGTCGTCATGTTCATCGGAGAACATGTCCAGCCGGTCGAGCGGTTCTGTCAGCCGGGAAAAAGCCGTGGCGGGCCATGCCTCGATGCAGGGCAGGGTGTGTGACGGGCGGAGAATCATCAATGCATTGCCCTCCGTCAGTTGGTTTCTGAGAACGGTGCGGAACCCGGCAGGAATCGAGACGCGTCCCTTGGCGTCAAACCGATTCTCATGCGTGCCGAGAAAGACGCCCACAGCGATCAGAAATCCTTCCTCACCAATAACTTCCGGGCCTGTGTCGTGGGACATGCAGGGCGGATGAGCCACACCTTATGGCCCTGTGTGGGATAGCATGGGACAGCGTGGGAAGTAAATCAAAAAGGAAGAAAAAACACCGGAAAACAGCCGTTTATTAAGTATTGTTAGTCTGATTTTCCGGACTGTCAGGTAATGTGTTCAAAAAGAGGCCGCGCGTATTCCGTGCATGCACGTTCATGCTCTGTTCAGTTTTGTGGGGAGGGCTGGCGCGCGGTATCGGGCGCTGTCGGAAAAAATGAAAATGCCAGACGGTCTGTAAGCCGGGTTCTGTCTAGCCCCGAAGGGCCTGGACGGTCATTCCTCTGGGACCCGCCTTGCGGCGTGCCTCACGCAACCAACCCGAGCGACGGGGCGGGAGAACCCCTGAAATCCATACGGATTTCGGCCGCTCCTATTCGGTCTTGCTCCCGGTGGGGTTTGCCCTGCCTCCTCTGTTACCATCGGAGCGGTGCGCTCTTACCGCACCGTTTCACCCTTACCTTCAGTCTGTCCCATGGTTTCCCATGGCAGACCCGGAAGGCGGTCTGTTTTCTGTGGCACTTTCCCTAAGGTCACCCTCGCCGGTCGTTAACCGGCACCGTTCTCCCGTGGAGCCCGGACTTTCCTCCATCGCGTATTTGCATACGCCACAGCGACCGTCCGACCGTCTGGCCCGCGCACCCTGCGGCGGCAAGCAGCGCAGGTCAAGGGGGCAGGCTCGGGATACTGGTTTTTGCCTGAAAAAACGTTAGGCTCTGCATATGTCCGAGTTGCAGCAAACCTCCGAACCCGTGTCCGGTGTGTCTTCGGCCACTCCGGTATTGGTGCCTCCGCCCGTGCGGCCCAATCTGGCCTCGCGCCTTCTGCTCCACTGGCTGGCATGGCGAAAACACCGCCGTGCGCAGGCCGCGAAAAATCACCGCCCCGCAGCCAGCGCAAGCACGGTGGCGCGGGACAGTGCCGCGCATCAGGATGTGCAGGCGCATTTTCTTCAGGCTCTGCGCCGGGGCATGGATACGCCCTCTTTTCCCACGGCCTTGTCCTCACTTCCGTTGCGCCGGGTGGTGGCGCTGAGCGTGCCGGGGGCGGAGGGGGATTTGCCTGCGCGCCTTTTTATCCCGCGTGGCCGCGTGCGGGGGGCTGTGCTGTACCTGCATGGCGGCGGGTTTGTGCATTGTGGCCTCAACTCGCATCACGGCATGTGCTGCCGTCTCGCACGCGCATCGGGGGCGGCCGTTCTGCTGGTGGATTACCGGCTGGCTCCCGAGCACCGTTTTCCTGCGGCGGTAGAGGATTCTCTGGCAGCCCTGCGCTGGCTGGCGGCTCTTTCCGCCCGATACTGGGGTGGTGGGGTGGCCGTGGCAGGGGATAGTGCAGGGGGGAATCTGGCGGCTGTCGTGGCGCAGGAGGCCCGTAACGGGGCTGCACCACAGCCGGTCATGCAGCTTCTGTATTACCCGACCTTGTATGGTCGGCGGCTGTTTCCCTCACATCAGACCTATGGCAGCGGATATTTTCTCTCTCGCAGGTCCATGGAATGGTATGCGGATCAGTATATCAGCGCTGAGCCAGACTGGGATGATACGCGCTTCGCCCCCGGAGAGCACCCAGACCTGTCCGGTCTGCCTCCCGCTGTCATTATCACGGCTGAATGTGATCCGCTGCGTGATGAAGGGGCAGCCTATGCACAGGCGCTCATTCAGGCCGGGGGGCGGGTGTTCTACCGTTGTTACCCCGGCGCGCTGCATGCGTTCTTAAATTTTTACGCCTTCATGCCTTACGGCAAGGCGGCTTTGCGCTTGGGAGGCAAAGCCCTGCGGCGCGCATTCAGGCCGCAGGAAAGGCGATAAACTAGGGAATGGGGTGGAACTGCCCCGGAGAGTTTTGGTCAGACATGACGGTGCGCTCCATCCGGTTGACCTGCAGAGTGAACAGCTTTGGCAGTTCACCCTTAGGGCCGGGGCAGGACCCCGAATGTTTTTCCATCACATCCATCCGCGAGGCGGTGGGGGCGTCATTCCCGTTGACGATGAACAGCAGGCACTCCGGCCGGTCATGCGTCATGCCGTTATGGGTAACCACAAGCCGCAGGTGACGGATCAGCGCTGTGTCGTCAAACCAGCTTTCGGGGCGGAAAGTATAGCGGTCTACGACCCGGTCCATCAGGCCGCTTTTGCTCAGCCCGATCATGAGCAGGGCGAGCGGCAGCACAAAGGCAATCCGGCGCAGGGCATGCTGGCGCAGCGTGCGTTTGGCTGTAGGTCCGTTCGATCTGTTTGGTAGCAGTTTACCGAGGAGTTTTCGCCAGTCTGGACCAGAGGGAGGCGTGGTATTTGCGGGGGGAGGAGTGGTCATGTCAGCATATCCTCGTGCCATAGGGCGCCATCACGCGCCAGCAGCGCGCGGGTGGAGGGAGGCCCCCAGCCGCCTGCTGCGTAGGGTTCAAGGGGGGTGAGGCCCTGCCGCCAGGTTTCAAGGATTGGTTCTACCCATTTCCATGAAGCCTCGACCTCATCGCGGCGGATAAACAGTGCGGGGTCACCCCGCACGGCATCTAGCAGAAGGCGCTCGTAAGAATCCTGATACGAGATGGAAAACTCATGCTCGTAAGACATGGCAAGCGTTGCGTTGCGAACGCGCAGGCCCCCGGCACCGGGGTCGCGTACGCCTAGAACCAGTGCAAGTTCTCCGTGCGGGTCGATACGGATAACCAGCCTGCCGGAAGACGGCATATTGGTGAAAATCGGCCAGGGCTGCGGGCGGAACTGAATAACAATTTCCGTCGTTTTTGTGGCCAGCCGCTTGCCGGTACGCAGATAAAAAGGCGTGTTGCCCCAGCGTGCTGTGCGGATTTTCGTACGGATAGCCACAAAACTTTCCGTATTGCTAGCCCGCCCCGTATCGAGGTCCTGCACGTAACCGGGCACATCCTGCCCTTTTAGCCGTCCTGCGGTGTATTGCCCGCGAATGACGTTCTGGCGCACCATATCCGGCGTCATAGGACGCAGGGCGTTCAGAACCTTGAGTTTTTCATTGCGCAGATCATCCGCCCGGAGCGAGGCCGGGGCGTCCATCGCCACCATGCAGAGCACCTGAAGCAGGTGGTTCTGCACCATGTCGCGCAGGGCACCTGCCTCGTCGTAATAGCCGCCACGCCCGCCAATGCCCACGGTTTCGGCTGCCGTGATCTGCACATGTTCAATGGCCTCGGCCGACCAGAGCTTTTCCAGCACCGGGTTGGCAAAGCGCAGGGCCAGAATGTTCTGCACGCCCTCTTTGCCAAGGTAATGATCGATCCGGTAAATCGATTCTTCAGGGAAGAAGCGCCCTACGCCGCTATTGACCTCGAGCGCGGTGGCAAGGCTGGTGCCAATGGGTTTTTCCAGCACCACGCGGGCATGTGGGCTGATCAGGTTCTGGGCTGCCAGTGCAGTGCAGATCTGGGCATAGAGCGAGGGGGCTGTGGCCAGATAGAAGACGCGTATCCGCTCAGGGTCGGGCAGGGCATCATGCAGCCTTTGCCAGTCTGCCTCGGGGGCCGTTACGTCTAGCTGAACATAATGCAGTAGGCCGGTAAAGCTGTGGAGCAGATCCTGATCCGCCGTCATGTCAGGGGCGAATTTGTGAAGCTGGTCGAGAATATACGCCCTAAATGTCTCGGTGGTGTAATCCGAGCGGGCAACGCAGATCAGGCGCACATCCTGCTCGAACTCCCCGGCATGAAACCTGCGCAGGAAGGCAGGCAGCAGCTTGCGGCGTGTCAGGTCACCGGTTGCGCCGAAAATGACGTAATCGAAGGGTTCCGTGCGGTTGACGAGCGCCATAAGCAGAGTTCCGGCAGGGCAGGCGGGGTGGGCCGCCGCAGAGGGGGACGGATGCTGTTCGGGAAGGAACGCGCAAAGTACTGCTGTGCTTATGGGAGAGGCATTGCCCGTTTGCAAGAGCGGCCTTGTGTGGGATCATTGACCCCATGCCCGTGCCGCGATAAGCCCGCGCCTTCGTGGCGCGTCTGTGGCGCGGAAAGACATGATGCAAACGAGAGGGCTGCTTGATGGACGGCGAACATTTTTCCGGTGATGAAGATCCGGCGGCAGGGGGCATTGCAGCGGATCGGCTGCGGAGCATTATCGAACGGGTCGAGCGCCTGGAAGAAGAGCGCAAGGCGCTCGCGGGCGATATCAAGGATATTTTTACAGAAGCCAAATCCGCAGGGTTTGATGTAAAGGTCATTCGTCAGATCATCCGCATTCGCAGGCAGGAGCCAGCGGAAGTGGAAGAACAGGAAACGCTTCTGGATATCTATCGTCGCGCGCTGGGTATGTAAGCACGCGTAAGCACGGATCGGCTTGCCATGACATCACTCTCCTTTCCCGAGTGGATGCCCCTTTGGGGCCAGTTGCTGATGCTGGCGGGGGGTATCCTGTTCGGACTGGCGTTCATGATGATGCCTTTTGCCGTATTCGGGGTGAAAGGCAGGCTGGCCGAACTGTCGCTACAGGTGGGGGAGCTTCAGGCGCAGTTGCGTGCGCAGAGCCTGCGTGAGCCGGTTGTGCAGGCAACTCCAGCCCCCCCGAGAGACGATACCGACCGGGTGGCCTCACCCGCCGGTGTCATCGTTGAGGAAGTGCCTGCGGCGTTTGTTTACGAAGGGCGGCAGGACAATACGCCGCCCGCGCAAACGGGTGCGCACAGCAACAGCATGAGAGACGTGCCGCCAAAGGATGTGCCCCTCAGGGAGCCTCCTGTTCTGGTGGCATTGCAGACGCCTCGGGTGTCGGATGCGTATCAACCGCGGCAGAGTGCGCCGCCAGCGCCCACGCCCGTGGCACCGCCCCGGCAGGAAGGCTGGCGTGGACAGCGTATGCCGTGGCACGAGGCAGAGCGCGCTCAGGCCGATTCAGCGCCTGAAACCGCGGCCCAGATCATGCGTCGTCAGCACGCGCCAGATGCCAACCAACCTGCATGGCGGCCTGATTTTTCTCAGGAAACGGCTAGATATTCCGATATGCGGAGTAAAGGGGCAGACAACGTGGGCATGACCCCGCTGTATCCCCTGCGTGAAGATGATCGACCGGAGCGCTCTGAACCGGTGTTGAACTGGCCTGTCAGAGAACGACGAGATCATCACGATGGATGAGCACGTCCCGGCCTGAACGGCCCAGAATATCCGCTACTTCCGTAGACTGATGGCCCGCTATGCGGCGGGCATCGTCTGCGTCATATGCCGCCAGCCCGTGGGCCAGAACCCGGCCTGCGGTGTTGAGCACATCAACCAGATCCCCTTGCGAGAATGCGCCGCGCACCTCCACTACACCTGCGGGCAGTAGTGAACTGCCATGTTGCAGGGCATTTTCCGCGCCGGGGTCTACCACAATTTCGCCTACCGGGTTCAGGCTACCAGCAATCCACTGCTTGCGCGCGGTATGGGCATTGGCCTGAGGCAGGAACCACGAGCAGCGGGCACCATCCATGAGCGCGCGCAGGGGGTTGAGTGTCTTGCCCAGAGCGATTGCCATAGCGCAGCCTGAGCGTGTGGCAATGCCCGCAGCAAGCAGTTTGGTGCGCATGCCGCCTGAGGAATAACCCGGTGGCGGTTCGCCCCCCATGGCTTCAATTTCAGGAGTCAGGTTTTCAATGACCGGCAGATGGTGGGCATTGGGGTCCGTGCGGGGGTCGGCAGTATATAGGCCGTCTATGTCCGAAAGCAGAACAAGCTGATCCGCTTCGGTCATTTGCGCCACGCGGGCGGCCAGCCTGTCGTTATCGCCAAAGCGGATTTCTGCTGTGGCGATGGTATCGTTTTCATTGATGACGGGAATACAGCCCAGATCAAGCAGGGTAGTCAGCGTTGCGCGGGCGTTCAGGTAGCGGCGGCGGTCTTCGGTATCATCCGGGGTGAGGAGCAACTGGGCGGCGGTAAGCCCCTGTGCAGAAAGGGCGTTGCTCCAAGCCTGTGCCAGCCTGATCTGTCCTACCGCTGCGGCAGCCTGTTTTTCAGACAGCCGCAAAGCGCCGTTTGTCAGGCCCAGACTATGCCGCGCCAGAGCGATGGCGCCAGATGAAACCACGCTGACAGCCGTACCCTGTCGGCGCAGCATGGCGATATCTTCCGCCACACTGGCGAGCCAAGCCTGGCGGGGGGCCGCCTGTTCAGGGTCAACAACCAGTGCGCTGCCGATCTTGATAACCAGCCGCTTGGCTTGGGCGAGAGAGGGGCAGGTGGCGTCACTCATTGGAGGTTCCCGGGCTTGATCGGTATTGTGGTGTAGTCCATGCCCGGTAGGGAAGGGGCATGGACTAGAGGCAGAAGTCAGTCGTCAGGAGTCTGCCGGGCTTCCTCGCGCGCACGGGTGACGACATCGAACATCATGCGCAGAAGTTCAGGCACACCCTGATGGGTCGCGGCTGAAATCAGCACCACAGGTGCACCGCTGGCTTTTTGCAGGGCTGCGCGCCGGGCGGAGGCTTCGCGTGGGGTCATGGCGTCGTTTTTGTTCAGCGCGATGATTTCGGGTTTTTCATCCAGCCCGCCACCATAGGCTGCGAGTTCATGCCGGATCGTGCGCCAGGCGGACACAACATCGCCAGCGGCCCCATCAATCAGGTGCAGCAGCACTGCGCAGCGTTCCACATGGCCCAGAAAACGGTCACCCAGCCCGGTGCCTTCATGCGCACCTTCAATCAGGCCCGGAATGTCGGCCAGAACGAATTCTTCCGTCATGGACAAACGCACAACCCCGAGTTGAGGATGCAGTGTGGTAAACGGATAATCCGCAATTTTGGGGCGTGCGGCCGAAACAACAGACAGGAAAGTAGACTTGCCGGCATTGGGCAGCCCCACCAGTCCAGCATCGGCAATCAGCTTCATGCGCAGCCATACCCAGCGCTCTTCGCCGGGCCAGCCCTTGTCCGAACGGCGGGGCGCACGGTTGGTGCTGGTTTTATAATGCGCGTTGCCGTGTCCGCCATCGCCGCCACGGCATAGGGTTATGCGCATGCCCGGTTTGTCCAGATCCGCCAGCATGGTTACGCGGTCATCATCCATGATCTGGGTGCCGATTGGCACTTTAATGACAACCGCACTGGCGGCAGCGCCCGTCCGGTCTGAACCGGCGCCGTTTCCACCCTTGCGGGCACGGAAATGCTGAGTGTAGCGGAAGTCGATCAGCGTGTTGAGGTTGGGTACGGCTTCAAAAATGATGTCGCCACCCCGTCCGCCATTACCGCCATCCGGTCCGCCGAATTCAATATATTTCTCACGGCGGAAAGCAGTGACGCCATCCCCGCCGTCGCCCGAGCGGATATAGATTTTCGCTTGATCAAGGAATTTCATGTCTAATCTCCAGCCCGGACGCGAAAAAGGGCCGACCCTTCCGGTTCGGCCCTGTTTCTGTTCCAGCCTGACCGGGTAATGGTCAGACCAGAATCGTGCTCTATTTATTCAGCGGCCAGCGGCAGCGCGTCAACAGAGACGTGTACCCGGCCTTCTGCACGGCGCTCAAAGCGCACGTTGCCATCAACCAGAGCAAACAGGGTGTGGTCGCGGCCAACGCCAACATTGCTGCCAGCCTTTACCTTCGTGCCACGCTGACGGATAATGATGTTACCCGCAATAACCTGCTCGCCACCAAACTTCTTGACGCCAAGGCGGCGCCCGGCGCTATCGCGCCCGTTGCGGGATGAACCGCCGGCTTTCTTTTGTGCCATGACCTAAACTCCTCCGTGGGTCGTAACCAGCCTGTCCCTTGCGGGATCAGGCGGCGTTGATTTCCTGAATGCGCAGAACAGTTACCGGCTGACGGTGACCGTTTTTACGACGGCTGTTCTGCCGACGGCGCTTCTTGAAGATAATGACCTTCTTGAGGCGGTCCTGAGCGATGACGGTGGCCGTAACCTTTGCGCCAGCGACGGTCGGTGCGCCGATCTGGGTGCCGTTCTCGCCGCCAACGGCCAGAACGTCTTCAAAAGTAATGGTGGCGCCAGCTTCGACTTCCAGCTTTTCAACTTTCAGTACCATGTTGGGCTCAACCCGGTACTGCTTGCCGCCGGTGCGGATGACTGCGAACATGAACTCTACTCTCTTTCCGATCTCTTGATTCGCGCGGTGCAAAGGCACAGGCGCGATATCCTTCTCGCTTTTTCGTCTTTGGCCGTCCGGCTTGGCGCGGCATGGTTCCATCTTTGTGGATCAAGGTGGGCTTTTAAGGGGATTTTCTCCCTAGCGTCAACAGGAAACTGAAAATGCGCTCAGGCTCTTGCATGCAAGGCTAAAGCATGCGTATAAGCCCGACCTACGGAGAGGTGCCGGAGCGGTCGAACGGGGCGGTCTCGAAAACCGTTGTGCGAGCAATCGTACCGAGGGTTCGAATCCCTCCCTCTCCGCCATGCAACCTGAGTGGTTGATTTCACAGAAAAATTTTTGCCTTCCCGCTGCGTGATGCGCAGAATGGATATTGCCGCCCTTTTGAGGGGCCAAAGAACCGTTGATTGAAGGCGTAGAGTCTACCCTAATTTGGGGTTTAACGAGCGGGCTTTGATGGTTCTGGATGATGGTTTTCTCTGCGCTTAAATGCAGAGCGGAAAGTATTGTGGTTTGGACAACTAAGCGACGGGGCTGACCTTCTCAAGGAAGGAGGGTCACTGGTATCGTATAAGAAGTCAGATTACAGAGCTGTCCACTCGGCTTCAATCGCGTGTTTCCCGATCCTTCCAAGTCAATGATTAGCGGTGTGTCGATCTGGCCGAGAAGTTGATTTTTTTCGAAAAATTGACTAATCACAATGAGAAAATATTTTTAAAAGCTCTTGCGTGTGGCATCGCGTAAAGCTGATGCTTAATTCATCCTGCGATGTTGGTTTCTGACATATTCTTGCTTCGGGATAGAGGTTGAGGAGTTCGGAAGTATTCGCATGAGCTGAGTGAAAAATAATTGGAATTTTATTGAATTTCAAATGATCAGCCAGAGGGAAAACATCCCCATCAGCTAAACGTACATCTAAAATTGCACAGGAGGGTAATGTTGATTTGCTGGCGTCAATCGCTTCTTTAACTGTGGCGTATGAACCATGCAGACTCAGTCCGCAATCCAAGACTATTCCTTCAATGTCGAGTGCGACCAGAAATTCATCTTCAACGATCATGATCATTTAACAGCCTCTTCGATTTTCTGAAGTGGAATTTCAATTGAGACAATGAAATTTTCAGCATTTATTTCTTTAAATAAGTGAGCGCTTAGCTGTTTGGCTGAGGATTTGATTAATGTGGTTCCAAAGCCAACGTTATCTTCCTCTTTAACTTGCATGTTGTTTTTTTCATGCCAGACCAAGGAGAGATTTTGTGCGCTAAGCCGCCACGAAATTTCAAGTTCACCACCTTTGGATCCTAGAACGCCATATTTTGATGCGTTGGTTGTCCATTCATGTAAAATCATAGCCAATGGTGATAACGCATTTGAAGGTAAAAGGACTTCCGGTCCGTGCACTATAATTTTATTTTTTTTGCTTTCATGCGAAGCAATCATTGTTTTAACAATTTTATGCAGGGAAATCACATCCCTGTCGCCTGAGGGCATGCTGAGTGAATGTGCCCGCCCCAGAGCAATGATCCGGTCTCGGAAGTCTTGTGCATATGTATTGATGTCCGTATGCGAGCGGGCAGATAATGTGACCATACTTGCGATAATCGCAAATAAATTCTTTACGCGATGGTTCATCTCCTGAAGAAGAATAGATCGCGTTTCGGCTAAAGTATGTTCGGGCGTGATGTCTATTGTTGCGCCAACCAGCAAGCGGTCATCTTCTCGCATGGACATCTGTGCGTAGCTTTTTAGTTTTTTTATTTCTCCGTTTGAAAGTATAACTTTGTAACCAACTTCCAGTTTGCTTTTGTATTCGAGGGAGTAATTGATTGCTTTTGAAAAATGATCACGGTCATCTGAGGCAATGATATTCCGCCAGACCTCAAAGTTAATTTGACTGATATTGCTAAGCCCCAGCATTTCCTGGTGTGTTTTATCAAAACGAAAGCTGTTTGTTCTGGGGCAATATTCCCATATTCCAATGCGGCCAGCATTAACGGCAACACGTAAACGTTCCTGCTCTACTATCAAAGCCCGTTCTAGCGTTAATGCATCGGTAATGTCAGTCATGACTATGGTGGCGCCACTGATATCGCCATTGCTGGTTTTATAGGGCAGTACCCGCATGGAAAACGTTTTTTTACCGTCCTTTGTATGGACTCTACGCTGTAATGTTTGGCCTGTTTGTGCAACGTTGAACGCATCATCCAAATATTGAAAATCGTCCAATTTGCACGCTACATCTGATAAAAGGCGTCCGCGATCGCTGTTCTGGAGAGGGAAAATGGATTTTGTGGAATCTGTAAAACTTCTAATTTTCAGGTCACTATCAACAACCATAACGGCTAATTCTGTTGAATCGAAAAAGTTTTTCACATCAGAATTGGCAACGGTTAGCTGATCGACCTTGTTTTTTAGTTCATCATTGACAGTTGAAAGTTCTTCATTTGTTGATTGTAGTTCCTCATTCATAGACATCATTTCTTCATTTGAGCTTTTTAATTCCTCATTTGCTGTTTCTAGTTCTTCAATTGTAGCCCGTAGTTTATGGCGCGTTACGCGCAATTCTTCTTCAAGAATATCTACATGGTCAGTGATGGGTTCAAATTCATCTGCATCAGAAGCGGTTAGTGCTTCGAATGGACCAGCATCCTTGAAAACAAATAGGAAAGAGTTACTCGACAAGGGATCGCAGGTTATATCGACAGGCTGAATGCCATAATCGCCTTCAACCTGGATATGCCGCGCTATGACAACCCTTTTTTTATGCCGTGCCTGACGCAATAGGGGCCCTATGATTTCCCGCAGGCCTGAACGTGCCAGTGTAAAGGCGCTGGTGCCCCCTTGTCTGGTTACGGGGAAATCAAAATACCGACCGAGTTTTCCATAGGCAGCGATAACAGTCCCATCGTCTCCTACAACCATAGAAGGTGGTGCATAACGTTCCGCGAGTTTCTGGATTGCGGCGTCATCTTTATGAATATGGTTGTTGATCCGGTCTTTTCGTTCATCCATTGCTTGGCGTGGGAAACTTTGCGGTGCCAATGGAAGATTGAGGGGATATCGTGTGGTAATGCCGCTATGTTCAAATATGCGCGCGTGATGGTCTATGGATGTAAAGAGGTTTTCAAATCGTCCTATTGTTTCTGAAGGCCCGAGAAACAGATATCCTCCGGGCGACAGGGCATAGTGTATGAGCGGCATAACCTGCTGCTGCAGCGCATCATCAAAATAGATGAGAAGATTCCTGCATGAGACCAGATTAATGCGTGAGAACGGCGGGTCTCTTATTATACTATGGTTTGAGAACCTGATTGTATCTCTGATGGTATTGGAGATGGTGAAATACTGTCCGTGTAGTACAATCCAGCTATCGACCATTTCGTCTGGAATATCGATAAGGGCAGATGCTGGATAAATGCCTTCTCGGGCTATTTGAAGCATCTGCTCGTCAATATCGGTTGCAAAAATTTGAATACTATTTTTTACATCAAGCTTTTTTGCTGAACTGGCGAAAATCATTCCTAAGGTATAGGCTTCTTCTCCACTGGAGCAACCGGCAACCCATACACGAATTTCCTGTTCGTCCTGCTTTTCTTTTAATAGGGGTTCAATGACCTTTTCCCTGAGTAGATCGAACATGTCAGGGTTTCTAAAAAAACGCGTAACATTTATGAGCAGGTCACGAAAAAGCGCCTGACATTCATTCTGGTCATTTCGGATCTGCTCCAGATATGAAGCGACTGTGCTGAGTTCGAGCACATGCATTCTACGTTCAACACGACGGATAAATGTTGAGCGTTTATATTGCGAGAAATCATGCCCGACGGCTTTTTTTAAAATAGAGCAAATACTATCAATATAATCAGGTGTAAGGGCAATGTCGCGTGTTGGAGAGTCTGAATTTTTACGTTCAAAAAAAGACTTGAGGCAGTCGATAATTTCGTTAGGGGGCTTTATGAAGTCAACCAGCCCACTGCTGATTGCGGCTGATGGCATGCCGTCGTATCGGGCTGTTGATGGCTCCTGCGCAATACATATGCCACCGTTTTCTTTGATAACGCGCAGCCCCATGGAGCCATCTGCACCGGTTCCGGAGAGAATGACGCAAGCTGCATTCGTTTGACGATCCCGCGCGAGAGAAGAAAAAAAATCGTCAATCGGGCGCCTTAACCCGCGCGGTTGTGTAAAATCTGTAAGCTGCAACCTGCCGTTATGAATTGCCAGTCCTCGCCCCGGGGGGATAATGTACACTCGGTCGGCATGAATGTCTTCTCCCCCTTCGCACTGCAGCACATCCAGTAATGTGGTCCGGTTAAGAAGCTGTGCGAGCATGCTTTCGTGGGTTGGATCAAGATGCTGTACCACGACGAAAGCAAGATGAGTTGGGGGTGTCGCAACCGCCAGCATGTCTCGTAATGCTTCAAGGCCACCTGCTGATGCGCCAACAGCTACGATAGTTTGTGGCCGGTCTTCCATGCCCATAGGGGGCGATGTGTTGGTAGAGTGATGCATTAAAAAATATGTCTGGTAGATTGTAGATCAGCTAAAGTTAACTTGGCTTGGGCAATCATGGCAGTTGAATTGGCTATGGCGGCAATAGAACCTTCAAGAATAATACCTGCCTGATAGGCTATAGGTGAGATTTTTTTTATACTATCACCTAAAGCTATACCGTATTGGGCGAGTTTTTCTGTTTGTGTATTGCTGATGTCAAACTGAGATGCCAGAATAAATCGGGTGTTTCCCGAGGCGTCACATAGCCGCGACATATAAAGAAGGTTAATAAACGGCGTGCCATCCGCTTTTACATTAATCAATGGCTGCCTGATACTAAGACCGAAGTTACCATCAAGGAACTGATGAATATTTTTTCGTGCTTCGGTATTGTCGTAGTGTCCTTGCAGAAAACGACAGTTTTTTCCTATAATCTCGCTATTGTCATAGCCGGTTAATTCACAGAATTTTTTATTGGTGGCAATGAGCGGTTTATCGTTCCCGGCCGATGCTAATGATAGAGGAACATTTGATTTATCAAATAAATTGATGATTTCTTCTGGAATAGCAGCGATAGAGTTCATTGCGATATGAATCCCCGAAATTTAAAATCATTCCGACCAAACACATTAAGAGAATGGTATTAAGATTTTCCTAAAAAGCACATCATTTTAATAATGTGTCAATATGAGGGAACGGGATAGCGCAGGTAGCGGGCAGGCAATGGTGTTGCAGAATGCCATTCACCATGTGGTGGTCTGGTGAATGGCCTATATCTGTTTTTAATACCCGACGGTGAGAGAGAGCGTTCCGAAGCCGCCCTTGTTACCGAAGCCATTTTGCTCACGGATAGCGGAGACGCCGTGGAGGCGCCAGCCGACATTGAAGATGAGGCTGACATAGCGATCCACAGCGCTATGCAGGTCCAGACCGATGCTGGAGAGATCCGCTTCGTTCACGGACTGGGCGATGGGGTTCACCTGCGAGACATGGCCGTAATCATAGAACAGCCCCACCTGTTCCGTATCATGCACAGGCAGGCCGGGGGCTATGAACTTGGAGAGGCTGAAAGCCGGTGAGCGGATTTCGTTGGTGACACTCACCCCCTCGCTGCCCAGAGCGGTATCGGTAAAGTAGCCGCGCGCGGTGTAAAGCCCGCCAAGGCCAAGCTGGTTGTTATACATCAGGTTGGTGCTAGCCAGTTGGCCGGTGGCCTGCAAAATCCATGACAGGCCGGCGGGCAGCCATGTCGTGCGGCTCAGGCTCAGCGTGTCATACACATACTGGTCGTTCGAGCCGGGCACGAGGGCTTCGAAATTGCGGCGGCGGTTGGCCCCGCTCATACCGCCGGGGCTGAGTACGAGCTGGTTCTGGAATGTGGTCTGGCCATACGGGTCGTTCAGCATGGCATTGTAGATGATGGGGAACTGATCGACCTCGGCCAAGCTGTCAAACACACGCAGCCCACCGAATTCGAGGGTGTTGTTGGTGGTTTTGAAGTCAAAGCCGATCTGCACATCTTCGGTCATGCGGGTATGGGGGCCGAAGGTGATGGCGGGCAGGTCGTGGATATAGCGCAGGCTGGCCTGTCCGCTATGGCCGGTCTCGCCCAGATAGGCGCCGCTGGAGCGCATATCGGGCTTTTCCCATGCATAGGAACCAAAGACCTGAATGCGGTCATGCCAGGGCAGGGGGGCTGTCCAGCTCAGGGCGTGGCCGCTGTACCGGTCGCTGACACTGTGGGTGAACTGGTAGGAGAGGATCTGCCCCAGCCCCGCTACGTTGCCCCATGTGCCGCCCACGGCCCATTCGGAAGAACCGAGCGAGGGCACGCCTGCATTGTCGTAGGAGCCATAGACATGCAGGGGCAGGCGGTCCTTTGTTTGTAGTGTGACATCGGTTGTGCCCTGCGCCGTGCCGGGCGCGAACAGGGCATCGACCGTGCGGAACGGATTGCTGTTCAGCCAGCCCAGCCCGGCCTGCACGTCTGACAGGCTGAGGGTTTGGCCGGGCACCAGCCCGCTTTCCTGCCGGAGCAGTTTATCGGAAAACCAGTGATTGCCTGCGGTTTTGACCGCACCCAGCCGGTATTCCGTCACGATAATCTGCACGACACCGCCGCCAATATTTTGCGGGGGGATGGAGACATAAACGAACGGATGCCCCTCGGCCTTGTAGAGCGTGCCCACCTTTGCCGCGATGGTGTTCAGGTCCGTCATACGCAGGGGCTTGCCCAGATAGGCGGCCATCTCGTGCCCGAAGGCGGCCTGATCGAGCAGGGGAAGGCCCGCATGCTGCACACCTTTGGTGCCTGAGGGCAGGCCCGCGGCCTTGAGGGCGGTCGTGTCGGGAATGAACACCAGCCCCTTGAGGGCAGGGATGACGACCGCATTGGACTGTGGCAGGGGCGGGGCCTCTTTGCCCGGCAGGGTCAGGTCGTTGGGGGCCGGGGCCGGTGCGGGCTGGCGGGGGGCAAGGCGGCTATAGGCC
>NZ_JBDNWF010000018.1:0-46499 GCF_047721125.1 Acetobacter papayae
CCCCATGGGCGGCCCGCATGCCAGCACCGCCCCGGCCCCAGAACCACAAGGAAGTCCGGCCCATACAACGCACCACACACATAAAATACCGCAGGCTGGGTGTACGCCACGACCATGGCATTTGCGCCGCACGGCGGCCCCCGGTAGGGTAAGGGGCTTTGCATTCGCACCGCGACGGTTGTAAGTCCGGGGCTGCTTGTGTCACGCGTTACAGACGGATTTTGGCCAGAATGTCACTGAACAGCCCTCAGAGCGGTACAACAACAACGAGCGAGAGCGCCAATGTCCAATGGGGCGGGCGGTTTGCCGGTGGCCCCTCAGACATCATGATGGCCATCAACGCCTCCATCGGGTTTGACAAGGCCCTGTGGCGGCAGGATATCCGCGGCTCGCTCGCCCATGCTGCCATGCTCGCCCATGTCGGGATTATCACCCCCGAGGACGAAGCGGCCATCCGCGCCGGGCTGAACGAAATTGGGCAGGAAATCGAAGCAGGCCGGTTCGATTTTTCCGAAGTCCTTGAAGACATTCACATGAATATCGAGGCCCGCCTGTCCGACCGGATTGGCGAGGCGGGCAAGCGCCTGCACACCGCGCGCTCGCGCAATGACCAGGTCGCGACCGATTTCCGCCTGTGGGTGCGTGATGCCATTGACGGGCTGGACCAGCAGGTAGCCTCGCTCATGCGCGCCCTAGCCCGCCGGGCCAGCGAGCACGCAGCAGACCCGATGCCGGGCTTTACTCACCTGCAAACCGCGCAGCCCGTCACTTTCGGCCACCATCTGATGGCCTATGTGGAAATGCTTGCCCGCGACAGGGGCCGTCTGGCCGATACGCGCCGCCGCCTGAATGAATGTCCGCTGGGTTCGGCCGCACTCGCTGGCACCTCTTTCCCCATCGACCGGCGCATGACAGCCGAAGCACTGGCCTTCGACCGCCCCACGGCCAATTCGCTCGATGCGGTTTCCGACCGGGACTTCGCTCTGGAATATCTCTCGGCCCTGTCCATCATGGCCATGCACCTCTCCCGCTTTGCGGAAGAGATTGTCATCTGGTGTTCCTCGCCCTTCTCGTTCATCCGCCTGTCCGATGCCTTTACCACCGGCTCCTCCATCATGCCGCAGAAGCGCAACCCCGATGCCGCCGAACTGGTGCGCGCCAAGACAGGCCGCATTACTGGCAGCCTTGTCGGGCTGCTGACGGTCATGAAAGGCCTGCCGCTGGCCTATGCCAAGGACATGCAGGAAGACAAGGAACCGGTGTTTGCCGCCACGGATGCCGCCGCCCTTTCCCTTGCCGCGTGCGATGGCATGGTGCGCGACATGACCGCCAACACGGCGCAGATGCGCGCTCTGGCAGGCTCGGGCTACTCCACCGCCACCGATATTGCGGACTGGCTGGTGCGGGTGCTGCGCGTGCCTTTCCGCACGGCACATCATGTCACCGGGCGGCTGGTCGCCAAGGCCGAGGAAAAAAATATTGGTCTGGCTGACCTCAGCCTTGCTGAAATGCAGGCAGAAGAACCCGGCATTACCGATGATATTTACACCGTCCTGACTGTCGATGCCTCGATCGCTTCGCGCACCAGCGAAGGCGGCACGGCTGCTGACAATGTGCGAGCACAGGCCGCACGCTGGCTGGCCACACTGGACAGCACCACCACACCGGACAGCCACCCATGACCCTGCGCTTGCTGATTGGCCTTGCCCTGAGCACGGCCCTGCTCCTGCCGCTGGCCGCCTGCGGCAAAAAAGGCCCACCGCGCCAGCCCGGCCCAGAGGACAAGATCATCTATCCGCGCACCTACCCGGCACCGGATTAAGCTGGCGCCACACCGTTTTTCTCACCTGTCCTGCCCCTTACTTCAATCCAAGGCCCTACACGCCTCATGGCTGATCTTTCCGCCCCTACCGGCACAGACCCCACCCTGCCGGAACTGCTCCGCACCCACCCGCAGCTCAGCATGACGCCCACCACAGGGCTGATGTTTGAAGGCGTGGCCCTGAACGCCATAGCCGATGCCGTTGGCACCCCCTGCTGGGTCATGGGAGCAGGCACATTCAAACGCCGCCTGCGCCGTCTGGATCAGGCCATGCGCGATGCCGGGCTTGATGTGTCCATCCATTACGCCGTGAAGGCGAACGACCATCTGGCCATGCTCTCGCTCGTCGGGCGTGAAGGCCATGGGGCGGATATTGTCAGCGGTGGCGAGTTGGCCCGCACGCAAAAGGCAGGCATACAGGCCGGGCGTGTTGTGTTTTCGGGCGTGGGCAAGACCGATGCCGAGCTTGAGCAGGCCATTGCGCTGGATATTGGCCAGATCAACGTCGAAAGCGCTGAAGAACTCGATATCATTAGCGCCATTGCAACCCGCCTTGGCCGCATTGCGCGCGTGACCCTGCGCGTTAACCCTGATGTAGATGCGAAAACGCACGCCAAGATCACAACCGGGCTGGCCGCCAATAAATTCGGTATTCCTTTTGATGACGCGGCCGCCCTGTATGCCCGCGCGGCCAGCCTGCCCAGTATCGAGGCACGGGGTTTCGCTACACATATCGGCAGCCAGATCCTGTCCACTGGCCCTTACCGCGCCGCCTATGCCCGCGTTGCGGAACTAGTGAAAACCGTACGCACCGCAGGGCAGCGCGTGACCCATGTTGATTGTGGTGGCGGGCTGGGCATTGCCTACCGAGCTGAAGCCGAAGGCCAGCCCGAAGCCCTTGCAGCCGCCATCCGGGCTGAGCTGGGTGATCTGGGTGTCAAACTGGCGATAGAGCCGGGCCGCTGGCTGGCTGGCCCCTCGGGGGTTCTGCTCAGCAGCGTGATCCTGCGCAAGGAATACGGCATGCAAACCCCCTTTGTGGTGACGGACGCCGCAATGAACGACCTGCTGCGCCCCAGCATGTATGATGCATGGCACGGGATTGTGCCTCTTGCACCGCACAGTCTGGGCCAGCCCTGCGCACCCACGCATGTGGTCGGCCCGGTTTGTGAAAGCGGAGACACCTTTGCGCGTGACCGTGCCCTGCCCCCATTGCCACGGGGCGCGCGCGTCGCCATTCTGGACACCGGGGCTTACGGGGCGGTGATGAGTTCAACCTATAACAGCCGCCCTCTAGCGTCCGAAGTTCTGGTTGAAGACGGAGAATGGACGGTGATACGTCGCAGGCAGACCGTGGAAGAACTCTGGCAGGATGAAACCGTGCCAGCCTTTGCAGGCGGAACCATGTAAGCATGGGCGGCGTGCATGACAGCCTGAACGCCCCGAACACCCATACCGGGCCACATGCCGCCCGTCTGGCTTCGGTGCGCCGTCATGCGGCCCTTGTTCTTTATGTCGAGCGGGTATGGCCTGCGGTTCTGCCGGTTCTGGCAGCACTGGGCCTGTATGTGCTGGCAGGTCTGTGCCGCCTGCCGCAACACCTGCCAGACTTTGCCCGCTGGCTGATTTTACTGGGTTTTGCGGGCCTGTGTCTGGCCTATCTGCGCCGCCACCTGCGCGCTCTGCCTGCCATACCCCTCTCGGCCATTGACCGGCGGATCGAAAAAGCATCCGCCCTACCCAACCAGCCGCTGGCCGTGCTGGAAGATCAGCCGGTACCGCTCTCCACTGACGCCGAACGCACGCAAGCACTCTGGCAGGCCCATCAAGCCCGCAGCCTTGCGGCCCTTGAGCACCTGCGCGCAGGCTGGCCCGGCCTGCTGCCCGCCAGCGCCACCGCGCGCGCCGCCATGGGCGGGCTGCTCGGCTGCCTGTTCATTGCCACCCTGCTGGCCGGTTCCGCTGCACCGGGGCGGATACTTGCCGCCTTCATTCCCGGCCGGGATGACCCGGATGTGCCGCTGCCACATATCGAAGCGTGGATTACCCCCCCCTCCTACGCACCGGACGCCCCGGTTTTTCTTGGCGTAAACCAGAACCCCGCCAACCCACCGCGCATTGCACAGGCTGCACGGCTGAGCGTGGTTGTATCCGGCATGGCATCCGCCCCCACCCTGAGCGGCCTACATGGCGCGGTGCTGGACAGCCAGAGCGTGCAGACGCTTGACGCCCATAGCTGGAAACTGAGTGCTACAATCGAACAGGGTGGTGTCATCCGCCTGCGCGGGCGCGGACGCACCCTCGCCCTGTGGCCGCTGACCGTCCTGCCCGATGCAACCCCCAAGGTGGAATGGGGCGAATCCCCCGGCCCTCTGGCGGGCAGATGGCGCACACGCCTGCCCTATCAGGCCAGCCACGCCTATGGTCTGTCTGAACTGAGCGTTGTCCTGCACGCTGCCCACCCAGCACGGGGCGCTGATACCGCGCGCACGCTCACACTGCCCGTGCCCCTGACCGGACACCCACGCAGCGTACGTGGCGCACTGACACCCGACCTGTCGGAAGACCCATGGGCAGGCAGTGAAGTCGCGGGCCAGCTTGTCGCTCGCTCCGTCAGTAATCAGACTGGTGAAAGCCGCACCGTTACCTTCAAGCTCGGGGCACGCACCTTCCACTCCCCTCTGGCGCGGGCCGTGCTTGATGTGCGCAAACGTCTCGCTCTTGGGCAGGAAACCGCTGCTGATGCGGCGGGCGACCTTGACGCACTGGCCGACGCCCCCGGCCCCATCCAGAATATCACGGCCCTTTCTCTGAACCTCGCAGCCATTGTGGCCCTGCTGGACAACCCGCATGAAGACCCGCGCACGGCGCAGGATGGTGCCACCAACCTGCTATGGGACCTGGCACTCGATATAGAAGACCGCCGTTCGGGCGATACCGCCAGCGCACAGGCCTCGCTTGACGTGCGAGCCGCACAGGCGGCAGTGGCCCAGCAACTCGCCCGCCTGCACGCTCCCCACCCGGCGGACAAACAGGACGGTACACAAAACGGCGACGGGCAGGCTGAACTGGAAGAGCGGCTAAAAACCCTTTCCGATGCCATTAGCCGCAAAATGCAGGCTTTGGCCGACAATGCCCTGCGCAACCACACCGCCATACCGGACCTGCCCGGCCTGACCGCCGCGGGTAACAAGGCATTCTCACACCTGATGCAGCAGTTGCAGTCCGATGCCGCCAACGGCCATGCCGAAGATGCCATGAAGCGCCTGCAGGATATGGCAGACGCTACCGAACGCATGCGCAACGCCACCCCGCAGGATCTGGCCGCCATGGCTCAACAGATGGTGGCGCGCCAGCAGGCGCATGAGCAGATGGCAGCCCTCAAGGACGTAACAAACCGCCAGCTTTCGCTGCTGGATCATGCGCAGGCGCGACTTGAAGGACCAAAACGCGCACCTGCCCCCCCGCAGGATGACGGAACCGATGGCGATGCGCAGGAAGACGGCGCGCCGCTTGACCTCGCGCATATGCCCACATCCGAACTGCTCCGCCGGCTGGGCCTGCCAACGCCACCCGGCGCGGATGATAACCACCCCTTCCCTGACACTCCTTCCGGTCATGAACCGTCCAGCACACCGCCAGACCCGGCACTGGCCGAAGCGCAGGCCGCTGCCCGCCGGACAGAACGCGGCACACAGCACGCTCTGGAACGCGCGGTGGAAGAACTACAAAACGAAATTCACGACCTGACCAGTAAAAGCCCCGAGGCGCTGGGGGAAGCCCGCACACAAATGCGCGCCGCACGCAAGGCGCTGGCTGACGGCAACGACGCCGATGCCGCCAGCGCCGAACAGAAAGCCCTCGATGCCCTCCGCCAAGGCCGCCAGCAGATGCAGGAAGCCATGAAGGGCAGCCATAACAACAATGCGCCAAGCTTCCTGCCCTCCTTTGGCGGTCAGTCCGAAGGGGGCAGCCCCGGCCAGCAGGGCCAGAGCGCGCAGGGCGAAAACGGCGAAGGCACCCCTACGGATACCGATGACGGCGCGGATGATCAGGACAGCACAAACGACCAGCGTGACCCGTTGGGCCGCAAGCTGGGCGAAGGTCAGGATCAAGCCCCCGATGACGGCAGCACCCATGTGCCCGACACGGTAACACGCCAGCGCGCGCGCGAAATCGAGCAGGAACTGCGCCGCCGCGATTCCGACAGAACACGCCCTCCTCAGGAACTGGAATATCTGGACCGGTTGCTCAAACCGTTCTGATAAAATCGTTCTGATGCAGGCCCGATGGCCAGGGCACACACGCAATGTAAAAGGACACCCATGGCGCGTTTTCTGGTTACAGGGGGGGCTGGCTATGTCGGCAGCCATGTGGTGCTGGCCCTGCTGGATGATGGTCATGACGTAACCGTGCTGGACAGCCTGCGCACAGGACACCGGCAGGCCGTGCCCCCGGCAGCCACCTTCGTTCAGGGTGATCTGGCCGATGCCGCTTGCCTTGAACGGGTGCTCTCCTCCGGCCCATGGGATGCCGTACTACATTTTGCCGCTCTGTCGCTGGTGGGCGAAAGCATGCAGAATCCCCTGCTGTACATGCAGGCCAATGCGGGCTGCGGCTTCGCCCTGATTGATGCCTGTGTCCGCCATGGCGTAAAGCGCTTTGTGTTTTCCTCCACCGCCAATCTGTTTGGCTCGGCAGGGAAAGCGCTTATTGACGAAGACACCCCCATCGACCCCGGCTCCCCCTATGGGGAGAGCAAATACATGGTTGAACGCGCCCTACACTGGGCGGACAGAATTCACGGGCTGAAAAGTGCCTGCCTGCGCTACTTCAACGCGGCAGGGGCCGACCCGGCTGGTCGCGCGGGAGAGGACCACAGGCCTGAAACCCACCTCATTCCGCTGACTATTGATGCCGCTCTAGGCCGCCGCGCCGCACTCAGCCTGTTTGGCACGGACTACCCCACGCCCGACGGCACCTGTGTGCGTGACTATGTGCATGTAACAGATCTGGCCCGCGCGCATCTGGCGGTGCTGCCCCTTCTGAATGAGCGAAGCGTGGTGTTTAATATCGGCACCGGTCGTGGACACTCAAACCGCGAAATTATCGACGCCGTAGAGCGGGTTAGCGGACATCCGGTTCCATGGCACGCCGCACCACGCAGGGAGGGAGACCCGGCAAGCCTTGTTGCCAGCCCCGCACGGTTGATGGCCGCAACAGGCTGGGCACCAGAGTTCACGCGGATCGATCAGATTGTGGAAACCGCCTTCCTGTGGCGCCAGGCCCACCCGGACGGCTATACCAGTCAGTAACCTGGCATACAGGAGTCCCCGCTATGTTCGCCATGCGCCTGCACGCCCATCATACGCCCCTGCAATGGGAGGAATTGCCCGACCCCATACCGGGCGCGGGTGAAATCCGGGTTAAGGTTCTGGCCTGTGGCGTGTGCCGCACGGACCTGCATGTGGTTGATGGCGAACTGCCCCACCCCACGCTGCCCATTATTCCGGGACATGAAATCGTGGGCCGGATCGACCAGCTTGGCCCGGGTGTGGAGGGGCTTTCCATTGGGCAGCGTGTGGGTATTCCGTGGCTGGGGCATACCTGTGGGCATTGCCCCTATTGCGCTAGTCATCACGAAAACCTGTGCGACGCCCCTGAATTTACTGGTTTCACCCGCAATGGTGGCTACGCCACGCTGGCCATAGCCGATGCTCGCTTCGCCTTTCCTCTGGGGGATAGTGGTTCCGATGTGGAACTGGCCCCCCTGCTCTGCGCGGGGCTGATCGGCTGGCGCGCCTTGGGTAAGGCGGGCGATGCTAAAACAATCGGGCTTTATGGCTTTGGGGCCGCCGCGCATATTCTTGCTCAGGTGCTGACATGGCAGAAACGCCCGTTTTACGCCTTTACCCGCCCAGGTGATACGAAAACACAGGACTTTGCCCGCTCGCTAGGCGCGCAATGGGCAGGTGGTTCGGATGAACTGCCCCCCACGCCACTGGATGCCACCATTATCTTCGCCCCTGATGGCGGGTTGGTGCCAGCCGCACTCAAGGCCGTTCGCAAGGGTGGTCGTGTCGTGTGCGCGGGTATTCATATGAGCACCATTCCCGCTTTTTCCTACGATATCTTGTGGGAAGAGCGTGAAATTGTGTCCGTCGCCAATCTGACGCGTGAGGATGGGCTGGAATTTCTCTCACTGGCACCAAGGATCGGTATCCGCGCCACAACAACACCCTATGCTCTAAAAGACGCTAACACCGCGCTGGATGACCTGCGCCACGGCCGTTTTGATGGCGCGGCCGTGCTGGTGCCCTGAACCGCCGCCTACAATGCCACGGCAGGCTGTGCCGTGGCGAAGGGGTTTGAATCCGGCTCAAACGGGCTGTTTTCTACGTCACAGGCAGCCAGAATAGCGCTGAGCAAGCCGGGAAAGCGGGTGTCGAGTTCCTGCTCACGCAGGCTGTTCATGTGGGTGACCCCCACAACCTCTGTCCGCACCAATCCCGCCGCACGCAGTACCGCGAAATGATGCGAAACCGAGGATTTTGGTCGCCCACCCTGCAACGGCGCACAGGGCTGGGGCTGCAAGGCAGCCAGACGCCGGACAATGGACAGGCGGAACGGATCTGACAGGGCGTGCAGAATCTGGGTTACGGTAAAATCCGCAGCGCAGGGGTGATCATACTGTTTCATCTATGGGCCTATCGTTTATCCACTTGCCTAAACCAATAGTTCCATTAATATCGAACTATTGGCCCCGCACGGCCTGATCCTGAAGGAATCCCTCATGCCTAACTTGTTCGACTCCTACTCACTCAAGGGTAGCACACTCCGTAACCGGATTGCAGTCGGCCCCATGTGCCAGTACATGGCGCAGGACGGCGTACCCAACGACTGGCACAGCACACATTACACCTCCCTTGCACGTGGCGGGGCTGGACTGGTGACCATTGAGGCCACGGCGGTTTCTCCCGAAGGGCGCATCACCCCCAACTGCCTTGGCCTTTGGAACGACACGCAGGCAGAAGCCTTTGCCCCCATTGTTGCAGCCATGCACAAGGCCGGGACCGTGCCGGGTATCCAGATCGCGCATGCCGGGCGCAAGGCCAGCGCCAACATACCATGGGAAGGCGACAACCATATCGCGGCTGATGACCCGCGTGGCTGGCAGCCCATCGGCCCTTCAGCCATCGCTTTTGGCGCCCATCTGGACCGCGTACCGCAGGCGATGACGCTGGAAGACATTGCCCGTGTGCAGGCCGATTTTGTCCGTGCAGCCGAACGGGCCCGTGACCTCGGCTTTGGCTGGCTGATGCTCCATTTCGCCCATGGCTATCTGGCGCAGAGCTTCTGGTCCGCCCATTCCAACCAGCGGACAGATGCCTATGGCGGCAGCGTTGCCAACCGTGGCCGCTTCCTGCTCGAAACCCTGCGGGCCGTCCGTGCCGTATGGCCGGAAGATCGGCCGCTCTGCGCGCGTTTTGGCATCATCGAGTTTGATGGACAGGATGAGGAAACCCTGAGCAACTCGATCGACCTTATGCGGCAGATGAAAGCCGAAGGGCTGGATTTCATGGAAGTCAGCATCGGGTTTTCCACCCCGGATGCCAACATTCCGTGGGGGCCTGCCTTCATGGCGCCATATGCCCATCGCACCCGGCAGGAAACCGGGCTGCCTGTCAGCACATCATGGTATATCAGCGAAGGTCGTCAGGCAGATGCCCTGATCCGCAACGATATTCTGGATATCGCCACGATGGGTCGCCCTTTCCTGGCCAACCCACACTGGCCACATGAGGCCGCACGCATTCTGCACGCCAAGAATGCCGGGGATGTTCTGCCGCCTTCCTACGCTTACTGGCTGAGCCGCTACCAGTAACGCGCGGCTTTAAAGCCCCCTAAAAAACCATAACGGCGCGGCTCCCTGCCGCGCCGTTTCTGTATCCGCACTACCTGCCTTACGGCTTGTCTGCCGCCTGCTCTGTCGGCATGCCCACACATTCCTTAGCCGTCGGGAAGGCCCGTGTGCGTACGGCCTGCGCATACTCTGCCGCCGCCTGCTCTATATCAGCGCCCAGCGAAGCAAAGGTTTTAACAAAGCGTGGCGGCGTTGCGGTAATGCCCAGCATGTCATCCACCACTAGCACCTGCCCGTCACAAGCTGGCGATGCGCCGATCCCGATGGTGGGAATGGACAGTTTTTCCGTAATGGCGCGTGACAGCGGCTCCAGAGTGCTTTCGATCACGACCGAGAACGCCCCGGCCTGCTCCACGGCCAGCGCATCGCGCAGAACCTGTTCGGCTTCATCGCCCCGGCCAACGGTGCGAAAGCCACCATGTGCATGCACGGCCTGCGGCTTAAGGCCGATATGGCCCATGACCGGAATACCCCTTTCCACCAGAAACTGGATGGTTTCGGCCATTTCCTGCCCGCCTTCGAGCTTGACGCCCCCTGCCCCCGTGCGCGCCATGATCTCGGCTGCCGAACGGAAGGCCTGCTGCGGGCTTTCCTGATAGCTGCCAAAGGGCAGGTCCACCACCACACAGGCCTTCTGGCTCCCGCGCACGACAGCCTGACCATGGGCCACCATCATGTCCAGCGACACCGCCAGCGTGGAATCCATGCCATACACCACCATACCCAGTGAATCGCCCACCAGAAGCATGTCGCAATGGGGGTCAAGCAGGCGTGCCATGGGGGCGGTATAGGCTGTCAGCATCACAATGGGCGCTTCCAGCGCTGCGATGGAGCGCGGTGTGTGCCGCCTGACTATCTGCTGTTTGCTCATCGCTCCATCATCCCTTGTTATATCATCCATCAACAACCAGCCGCAGCTTTTGCCCGAAGCACTCCCCCTGTCCACCCCGGTGTGACCAAAAAACCGTGTGAACGGGCCATGCCCCCCCAGCCAAGCCCCTTAAATCGCAGGAAATAAAAACAATCCGTCATACGGCATTGACAAGGCCACGCTCAGGCTTTAGGTCAGTCTCCACACGATGGAGGGGTGCCCGAGTGGCTAAAGGGGGCGGACTGTAAATCCGCTGGCGTACGCCTACGTTGGTTCGAATCCAACCCCCTCCACCATGTTTCCCATTAAATTTAAAACTAATCATATTACGCCCAATACTATTGGGTAATAATATTAGTCATTAAAAAACTAATGAGTCTGCGATATGAAGAAAATATCGATCATTTTATTATCAATAATGGTGCTCTCGCTATATGCGGTGCTTTCGTTCCATATTTATGCCCCTTTCCAATCCGACTACAGTGAAGGATGGAATGCTAGCCGCCAAGTAATGGTCCTGAATAAGATTCCATTATACAACGCCCCCCCCTATTTTACCGCGACAAACTACCCGCCTCTCTGGTTTTATATAGTTTCTACGCTAACAACTCTCTCAGGTTACAGCCCCAACCTGATCGGACGCCTCGCATCACTCGCCTCCCTTCTGGGTCTCGCGGTCTTAGCCGCTCAACTTACACGAAATATAACCGACAGCTATCGCTCTGGCATAATAGCCGGATTATTGTTTTTGTTATTGTACGCAATCGAAGTTCCTGTTCGCGTCGCAGAAAATGACCCTCAACCTTTGGGTATGGCCCTAGAAATGCTAGGGCTTATTCTTGCCATTTCCAGCCGTGAGCACGACAGACGTTTATATATATCAGCAATATTGTTTGCATTATCCGTTTTCACAAAACCCAATTTAATCGGCATTCCAACTGGAGTAGGAATAGCTTTACTGGCAAATCGCAATTGGAAAAATTTTGTCATATGGTGCGCAATTGGCATTGTATCAGCTATTTTTCTTTATTTTATTGCAGTAACCCATGATGGTTCATATTTTTTTGCTCATCTATTTTTCCCGCGTGTTTACAGCCTACAAGAGGCATTTCATAAAGATATTCGTTTTATTTTAAGACGAAATGCTCCATTCATTGCCCTCGCAGCAATATGGTGCTGGCGATACAGAGCCAATCAAAACAAGCGAATTCTTATTTCTGCGTGGGTTTTCACCCATCTTTTTGCACTATATTTTTCTGGCGGAGATGGAGTAGATTTCAATATATACTTCGAATGCCTTTGGTTAGACAGCGTTTTGGCTATTATATCTCTATCTACCTTTAAAAAGGAATGGAAAATATTTAATAAATCAGCATTGAAAATATCTATATTGATATGCGCATCTGTTTTGGTCATGCGTTTTTCTGACTGCATGGCAAATAATATTGTGAAATGGTGCAACATCACATCAGATACAGAAGATTATATACGTGCAGAAAATATATTGCACAATATACACGGCAATATCGTTTGCGAAAATCTACTTATGTGTATCAATTCTGGCAAACCATCTATCTTTGATACTTATTTTTTACGTAGCCAGATAAAGAAAGGACTTTATCCGCAAGATATGATGGAGAAAATATTAAGCCTCCCCACCACTGAGGCAATTGAAATTGGTGACACCAATATCGCACCTGACCCTAAATATCGTTACAGCAGAGTATCCGAGGGCGTTAGAGATTTTCTACCCAGTCACTATGAAAAAATTTATCAGACACCCAGCATTATGATATGGATTCGCAAAAAAGAGAACTAAAAATAAGCACACATTGCTCCACAATTACTGTGGAGCAATACATCAAAACCGTCCTGAATTAATCGTGACTTTCATTCCGGATAAAACTTTCCACATGGTAGCGTGGTCTTTTTTTCGTTTCTAAATAAATTTTCCCGATATACTCTCCGATAATACCCAACGAAAGCATCTGCACACCCCCCATAAAGAAAATAGCCAACACAATAGATGACCAACCGTGCACAGTATTCCCAGAAAACTTCATAAAAAATACATAAATTATCGCAAAAAATGCAAAAATGCAGATACATGCCCCTAAAGCGGAAATGAATCTCAATGGAAAAACAGTTAACGATGTAATACCTTCTAAGGCCAATGCCAGCATTTTACGAAGAGGATATTTTGACTCCCCAGCGGTACGAGCATGTCGAACATAGAAAACTTCTGTAGATGCAAAACCAACCATAGGGACTAAGCCACGAATATAAACATTATGCTCAGGGTAAAGAAGCAATGCTTCCAAAGCTCGTTGGCTAAGAAGCCGAAAATCAGCATGGTTATGAACTTGCTCTATGCCCATCTTAGACATAAATCGATAAAAACTTAGAGCAGATGTCCGTTTAAACCATGTATCTGCTTGTCGATTTTCTCGAACGCCATATACCACATCGTAACCAGAGCGATATGCTTTCACCATACTACGTATCGCGTTTATATCATCCTGAAGATCAGCATCAATACTGACAACTGCATCAACCATTTTACAAATTGAAGATAATCCAGCCAACAAGGCAGATTGATGCCCCTCATTTCGAGAAAGCTTAAGTCCCTGGACACACGAACTATCAGACACTGCCTTTTGTATTAGTTTCCATGTAGCATCTTTACTTCCATCATCTACAAATAGAATAAAGCTTCCTGCTTGGATCAAGCCATCCTTCATCATATCCGCAAGGATAACCGTAAGTTCTCTTAAACAATAAGGAAAAATTTCTTCTTCATTGTAACAAGGAACAACGATTGCAAGTTTAGGCACCGAACGAAATAATGCAGACATCGACGCTAAGTTTCCGACACAAAAGACCATAAAATTTCAAAGTTATTCTAACACTTTTGGCCTCATCAAGCGACATTTTCTTTTTCAAAAACCTGCACACATTCCAAATCAATGAACAAGCCGCTCAAACATCAAGTAATCATTAGTAGAAATATCATGATTTATATAATAACTTCTATAAAAACCAGAAACCTTCGGATGCAACCCGATATAAAGTGCCGATAAATCAAACGCAAATAAGAAAACTATTATAAAAACCTTCATATCAACCAAACACTCCCACCATACCATGAAAAACTAACAAAAATTCGTAGCAAAAAAAGTATCGCAAAAATATACGCTAAAAAAAATCCGGATCTGGAAATTACCAAATAAGCCAAAAACTGAATAACGAGGGGGTTCCCAAAAAAATACCGTTCGACGGAAATAACCCCAGTAGAAATAGACAGCACTGCAGTGATAGCCATTAAGAATGCATTCACGCCCCAGCGCAATACGCACATCCCCCACACAGTGACCAAAACTGTCACGCAATAAAATAAGCTAATAAAATTACCATCGAAAGCGGACTTAACTATATTATATAAAAAGAAATGGAAGTCTTTACCCCATGCTATTTCAACATGCTTAAATGCAAATCCATCTCCCATCACATGAAAGAGGTATACAACATAAACGGACAATCCCGCACCGCTACCAGCAAGCAATAACAGACTATCCGTTATCCGCTTCCGCTGGATGCGAACAATAGAAAAACTATTATGCTCACCATCTTTTCTCAGCAACCACCAGATAGCGAGCGCACCCCCCATAAGGAAGCCTGTAGGCCGAGACATAGCTAATAAAAAACACAAAAAAGTCGAAAAATTCGTTTTATTTTTTCTCAATGCAACAATTGCACCCATCAACAAAAAACCATAAACAGCTTCTGAATACTGGGCATAGTACCAAATATTAAATGGGCATAAAATAAAAAATAAATAAAAAATAAACTTACTTACTTTTATTTCTCTAATTTTTAGATCAATCCAACACAAAACCACAATAGCTGGCCAAAGAATAATATTGATTAAAAATCCACTCAACCCAATACTAATATCAAAATATTTCGTCATTAAGTAAGTTAACAATGGGTATAGCGGAAAAAATGCCCAATTTGCCTGTGCAGGTCTAAAATCATCATACAATCGAGGTATACTTGAGTAACCGTTGCGAGCGATGTCTTGATACCAGAAACAATCCCACCTGCATGATGCAGCGACAATCCCCCCCCACCGCAAGGAAATAATTTCCTGAACTCCCAATGAAAGGGCATATATTAATATTAACGAAATATAAAAATACACCGGATTAATTTGAAAATTATCTATGATATTCTTTATATTTTTCATCTATCATCAACCAAAAAATTTGAGCACTTTCCATATGCGTGCTTTGGTTTCACCATCCAAAATTATAAATACTTCACTTCATGATTTTAAGAGTTTTACTTTAAGTGAATTAACAAAAAAGCTTGGATCAGTTGAACTGAGCCCTCTGATCCAAAGCCTAAACAATAACTTCAGCCTTACAGAACCCGACCTGCAACGGTTTTGAGTTTTGCAATCAGTTCCGGGTCACGCTTTTCGGGGGCAGTAATCACTGCGTATTCCAGTGAGCGGTCGCAGCCTGCATGGCAATGCGGACGGGCACTGCTGCCAAGGGCCGGGATAACCGCCTTAACCAGCGCCTTAGCCTTGGCCGAATTCGCCTGCATGATTTTAACCACGCTATCCACACTCACATTATCATGCTCTGTGTGCCAGCAGTCATAATCCGTCACCATGGCCACGGTGGCGTAGCAAATCTCAGCTTCGCGGGCGAGGCTTGCTTCGGGCATGTTGGTCATGCCGATAACGGAGCAACCCCATGTACGGTAGAGTTCGCTTTCCGCGCGGGTCGAGAACTGCGGGCCTTCCATAACCAGATACGTGCCGCCGCGCGCCACATCGATACCCAATGCGCGGGCCTGAGCTTCCAACGTGTCACCCACGCGGTTGCACAGCGGATCAGCCATGGAAACATGGGCTACGCAGCCTGTATCGAAAAAGCTTTTCTCACGGGCGATCGTGCGGTCGATAAACTGGTCGATCACAACAAAAGTGCCCGGCGGCAACTCTTCCTTGAGGGAGCCCACGGCAGACAACGAGACAATATCTGTCACGCCGGAAATCTTCATCGCGGCAATATTGGCCTTGTAGTTCAGCTTCGTGGGCGGAATGGGGTGGCCCCGGCCATGGCGGGGCAGAAACACGCAGCGCACGCCATCAAGCCGCCCGAACAGCAACTGATCCGAAGGGCTGCCCCACGGGGTTTCAACCGTGCGCCATTCCTTGTCCTGCAGGCCGTCAATATCATACAGACCCGAACCACCGATCAGGCCGATGACGGGTTCCACGGTTTCATTTTCTGACATGTGACCAGATTCTCCGGGTAAGGATCATAAACAGGGCCGCAAGAAAGCACAGATACAGCCCCGCGCCCACTCCCAGCCTGCGTCGCTCGTCCTGATGGGGGGCTGAAACCCACGCCAGAAAGGTGGTTACATCACGCGCTTGCTGGGCAACGGTTGCCGGTGTGCCATCTGCATACTGCACCGCGCCTTCATGCAAAGGAGGTGGCATGGCGGTAAAATTGGCGATGCCGTAAGGGTTTCTGAACCCCTTACCCTCCTGCCATTGGGCACCGGGGGCATAGCCTGTCAGCAGGCCATAAATGCGCGAGGCCCCGCCGGGTCGCACCATAACAATACGGGAAAGATCAGGCGGCACTACTCCACCATGCGCCGCCCGTGCTGCTGCCGGGCTGACATAGGGAGACAGAATCCTGTCATCGGGCCGGGCCGGACGGCGCTGCACGCGGCCTTGCGCATCCAGCCCATCTGCTATCTGGCGCGTGGCGGCCAAAGCCTGAATATCCTCTGCTTTCAGCCCTATGCCCGCAAGGTCGGAAAAATGCACCTGCTCCATGCCATGGCAGGCAGAGCAGACAGAAGCATACACAGCATAGCCACGCTGGACGGAAGCCAGATCGAAATGCCCTAGCGGACCACTGAACGACCATGCAGGAGCTGCCCCCGGCTTACCGCCTTCCGCCGCCGCCATACCGGGCACCCCCAGCAGCAACACGCCTACAAGGGCCAGCCACTTCCGACGCAGCAGGCTGGAAGACACCCGCGCCACCACAAAGCGGATCATGCGCAGGTCTCCTTTTCCTCGTCATCCTGCGTCAAGGGCAGGCCCTGCCCGCCCAGCCATGGTAGAAACAGCAGAAAATAGGCGTAATACACGCCAATAGCCACACGCCCAGCCAGAAGCCACGCACCCTGCGCATGGTGCCGCCCGGCACAGGCGGCCACAACAGCCGCCCCAACCAGCAGCGCCAGCGCCAGCAGACGTACAGCCGCACGCTCTCCAACACGCCCGCCCCTGTCCAGCCATGGCACGGCAAACAGCATGGCCACGGCCCCTCCGGCCAGCAGCACGCCGCCAAGCTGGTCGGGCACAACCTGCATCATTCCGTAAAAAGGCAGGAAATACCATTCAGGCTCGATATCGGTAGGCGTGTGCAGCGGGTTGGCGGGGCGATAATTGGCGGGTTCGGCAATCAGTTCCGGCCACAGGCCCATCACCAGTACAAAAGCCAGCGCCACCAGCACTACGGCCAGCATATCCCGCGCGGTAAAATAAGGATGGAACGGCAGCATACCGCCCCGCGCCGTAGGCTGCTGGCCAGACGGGCTGGAACTCCCACGTTTATGCAGCACCGCCACATGCAGTGCGATTGCGCCCACAATCACAAAGGCCAGCGCGAAATGCAGCACAAACATACGGTGCAGCGTGGCCGTGCCGGGGCTATCGCCCCCCAGCACCACCCGCCCCAGCCAGCCCCCGACCAGCGGCAGGGTGGCCACGGCACGCCCAGCTACATCCGCCCCCCAGTAGGACATCTGCCCCCATGGCAGCACGTACCCCGCAAAAGCAGTGATCATCAGCATGGCCATTAGGGCGCAACCAGTACCCCACACCGCACGGCGCGGAGGCAGGTAAGCCCGGTAATACAGACCGCGCAGGATGTGGACATACAATGCCGCCATGCAGAACGAGGCCCCGGTCATGTGCATGGCCCGCAGCAGCCAGCCATAGGGGATGCGCCGCTCGATACTCTCGACACTGGAGAATGCCAGCCCTGCATCTGGCGTGTAGGTGAGCGCCAGAAAAAGACCGCTGGCCAGCATGAGCCCCAGTATGGCTACAAGCACCGCGCCGAATGTCCACAGCCAGTTCAGATCAGCGGGCAAAGGCAGGTCGGCATAGGCCCGCGCAAAGGCCAGAGGCCCGGCATCGGCCTGCTGTGCGCCCGCGTTCCCCTGCTGCCAAGATGGCGTTTCATCGGCCATGCGGCTCTACTCCCTGCATCCGCCGCACCATGGCTGGCGGGCTTTGGGTATTAACGGCGAATTGAGCGGTCTTGCAATGACCCGCCGGGAAGGGCACCCCTACACACACTCTGCCGGGGCGCGAGTCCGCACCGGCCCACAGGACACACAACGGAAGAATGACACGCCATGACAGCCGTCCAACCCGCCTCCGTGCCGTCGCATGATCTGCTGAGGGACTCAGCGCGCGCGTGGTTTGAAACCCTGCGTGACCAAATCTGCGCCGCATTTGAACAGATTGAGGACGAAGCACTGGCGCAGTCCAGCCCTACCCTGCCGGGCCATGAGACCGCAGGCCGTTTCGAGCGGCAGGCATGGCAGCGCCCGACTGAAGACGGCACGCCGGGCGGTGGTGGCGTCATGAGCGTCATGCGCGGCCGGGTGTTTGAAAAGGTGGGGGTAAATGTTTCCACCGTGCAGGGCACGTTTTCCCCTGAATTTGCCGGTACCATCCCCGGCGCGTCAGACAATCCGCATTTCTTTGCAACAGGGATCAGTCTTGTGGCGCATATGTGCAGCCCGCTGGTGCCTGCGGCCCATTTCAACACCCGTATGATCATTACCACGCAGGGCTGGTTTGGCGGTGGCGGCGATATTACGCCCATGTTCCCCGCGAGCGAAGCGGCACAGGACGATGCAGCCCAGTTTCATGCAGCTTTCGCCAAGGCCTGTGCGGCGCATGACCCGGAATATTATCCGCGCTTCAAGGCCTGGTGCGACAAGTATTTCTACCTCCCCCACCGTGATGAACCGCGCGGACTGGGCGGGATTTTCTACGACCGTCTGGACACCGGCAAGGCCGATATGGACTTTGCCTTCACCCGCGATGTGGGGCTGGCCTTTCTGGATTCCTATCCGCGCATCATCCGTTCACGCATGATGGAACCTTGGACGCCCGAACAGCGCGAGGCCCAGCTGATCCGCCGGGGCCGGTATGTGGAGTTCAACCTCCTGCATGACCGGGGCACGCTGTTCGGGCTGAAAACCGGCGGCAATACCGAAGCCATTCTCATGAGCATGCCCCCCGAGGTCAAATGGCCCTGAGCCTGTCTGCCTGAGCGCCTTCATTGATACCCCGCGCAGGCTGCATCGCCCTGCCCTGACAGGCCGCGCAGAATCATGGTGGATAAATCTGCCGTGATTCTGCCGCCAATCTGGCCTACACTGCGTCAGAATGTCAGAAAAGGATCGTAAACGCTTGCCTGCCCCCGACGGAACCCGCTGCTTTTTCTCTCATGCCACAAAGATGGCCACAGATATGTCGCGCCGGTTTTTTCTTGGCGGGCTGGCAAGTGGCGCGGGAGCTGGCCTGCTTGCACCCGCATTTACGGGCAATGCGGCCCGGGCTGATAACAGCCTGAACGACTCCCTGCCAGCGCAGGCCAGATCACAGACACAACTGATTGTGGCGGGCACCCCGGAAACACCCTGTGGCCGGTGGGCCTCCCTGCTTACCCCGCTGCTGGAGGAAAGCCTCCAGCGCCCGAGCCCCTTCACCCTCAGCCACGCTCTGGGGTGGGATGGTGTAACCGGGGCCAACCTGTTCGATGCCCAGCAACAGGCCCCCGATGCCCCAACCGCCCTCATGGCACCGGGTACGGTCATGCTGGCCTCCATGATGGGCGATACGCGGGTCCATTATGATTATGAACGCTGGCTGCCCGTCTTCATGACCTGCCAGCCCAGTGTCACCATCGGGCATGTGTCGCTGCACCTTTCCTTCGGGGCCCTTTTAGGTAACCGCAAGACACGGGTGGCGGTCTCTCGCCCTACCGGGCCGGAACTCCCCACACTGCTAGCATTCGACCTGCTTGGCCTGCGTCCCCAGCCCATAAGCGGCTATGCAACGCCCGAAAGCGCCATGGACGCGCTCTATGCCGGCACGGTGGATGCAATACAGATCCCGCTGGACAGAGAATACGAAGCTCGCATTGCCACACTGGCCAAGCAGGGTTTTGTGCCATTGTTCATCAACACACCAAACGCCCTGCCGGTTTCCGAACCCACGCTGCCCCCCGGCTTCATGACCGTGCTGCAACGTGAACGCCGGAAAATGGCGCTGGCACCTCTGGCCAGTGCGTGGCAGGCACTGGCAACCGCCAGCAGTATCAAGGCCGTGCTGCTACTGCCCCTACTGACCCCGCCCGCCGCCGTTGCCCGGTGGCGACATGCGGCAGAAATCAGCGCAACACGCCCGGTGCTTGTAAACGCTGCGGCAGAAAACCGCGAAAGCATGAAAACCGGCGCGACCTGCATGGCGCTCTATAACGACACCATGCCCGATGTCAGCCTGATCATGGCCATTCGGCGCTGGCTGGCACTCAACCTGCCCCGCTGGCGCGACACCACGCACAACGGCTGAACAGATAACGCCTGAAGCCCCCTGACGCTTCAGGCTTTTGGGCCGTTTTTCCTGCGCCGGAGCAGAACACGGACAGAGCCTTTATTGCCAACATGCGGGTAAGCCAGCCCCAGAATTCTGGAGCGGATTTCCGGTCGTTCAAGCCACATGGGTAATTCGCGCCGCAGGACACCACCCTCTTGCCCCGAGCCAAGCCCGGTAATAATTTCAACACAGCGCGCATCGCGCCGGGTGGCTACGTCCAGAAACTCCATCAACCGGCGGAAAGCATCCTGCGCCACCATACCATGCAGATCCAGCCGCAGATCCGCACGCATGCCGCCCTGAGAAAAACGCCGCCAGTTATAGTCATCCACACCGGGCTGGCGCTTGCCGATCCTGTCTGCTGGGGCAGGCACCAGCGCCACCCGCACGGCAGGGCCCGGCACTCCGGCAAACCCCGTGGCCAGAAGCTCCTCCATGGATACACTAGCGCCTACGGCCTGCCCGCCCGGCATGGTGGCCTCAGACTGCTCCGGCAGAACACCACGCCGGAGCGCTTGAGGCGCCATATCCGGTAAAAGCTGGCGTTCGCGCCCGGTTTCCGCCTGCCGTGTATCCGCGCCGGGCGGCAGACGCCGGGCAGAGCGCAGGGGCGCTACATCGCGCGCCACCAGCGCCCAGAGCGCGCGCTCATCCTCTCTCAAGCTTCTGCGTCGTCCCGCCACGTTGTCTCCACCCCGGCCTTGGGCCGGTTCGTGTGCCAAATGATCCGGGCGCGACACAAACAAAAAACGGCCCGAACAGCTAGTGTATCACCCGCCGTCGAACCGTTTTTCAAGGCCAAAGGGCCGGAACAATGTGTTCCGGCCCCTCAACACCGCCTTATCAGGGCTTCATATCCGCCAGAGAATGCCCATCATAACGCCCCGTCAGGGTTTTGAGGAACGCCACGATATCCGTAACATCCTGCTCCGACGGGTTGGCATCGGGCGTCTGGTAATGAGCCATCTTGCGCACGGCTTCTTCCAGCGTGTTCGCGCTGCCATCGTGGAAATACGGCGCAGTCTGGTCGATATTGTGCAGGTTGGGCACCACGAAGCGGTAACGGTCGCCATCCGCATGGGTTACGGTGTAGCGCCCTTCATCCGCATCGGTTACCGGGCCACCACGATCCTTGAAGTAATCCCCTTCCAGACCCATGGCTTCATAAGCACCACCGCCCAGACCAATGCCGCTATGGCAACCAGAGCAGCCAATAGCCTTGAAACGCTCATAGCCACGGATCGCCTGCGGGCTGATCGCATCCTTCTTGCCCTTCAGGTAGTCATCAAACGGGCTGTCAGGGGTGATCAGGGTTTTTTCAAATTCCGCAATCGCCGTCGTAATGCTCTGCTGGTCGATCGCTACCGCAGGGCCAAACGCCGCCTTGAACAGACCTGCGTATTCGGGGTCGCCGTTCAGCTTGTCTGCAACTGCGCCCCAGTCATGCGAGCCCATTTCCACCGGGTTCATGACAGGCCCCGCAGCCTGTGCTGCCAGATCAGGCGCACGACCGTTCCAGAACTGGGCGATCTTGAAATAAGCGTCATAAACGCTGGGAACGTTGATCGGCCCTTTCTGCCCGCCAATGCCGGTTGCGGTTTTCAGATGATCCACCCCGCCGCGGTTCAGGTCATGGCAGCTTGCACAGCTCAGACCGTTATCACCAGACAGTTTGGTATCGAAAAACAGCTTGCGACCCAGCACGACCTGCGCGTTGTTGACAGCAATCTGCTCCGGCACGGGCCGGACAGGCTCACCAGCAAAAGCAGGGGCTGCCCCTGTATCTGCATAGTAGCGCTCACGGGTGTCGCGCACCCAGGTCAGCACGGCCTGCCTGTCGGCATTGGACAGATGGGCGTGCCAGTGCATCAGCAGATACAGCGTGGGCGGCATGCGGTTCTGGACAATGACTTCCTCGATGCGGGACAACTGCTCCTCGCTCGGGGGCACGCCTTTTTCAAAAGCCTCCAGAACAGGCTCTATACGGAAATGCCTGCGGCCCTGCACCAGATCCTTTTCCATCAACTGGTTGGCAACCGGCACATGGAAATAGAACGGCAGTTCACGCCCTGTGGCATGACAGTAATCGCACCGTGCATCGCTCAGCACATTGAAAGCGGCCAGTGCCACAGGGTTCTTGTTCGTGGGCGAAACCGCCGTGAGACGCGGGGCTGTCTCATGATCGAAATGCTGCAAAAAGGCGACAACCCCGCCATATGCAACAACTCCCGCTCCGACCAGACCAACAATTATCCGTTTCAAAACCCGCGCTCCCTCGTCTATTTGAGCGCCCTGTCAGAGCGCTCCCCCCGGCGTGCCTGATGCCGCCATGTGCTTGCATGGAGGACTCTGCTGGTCGCGGAATGAAATGTCAAAACGATTATCTTGGTCATAATCATTGAACAATTCGATAACAAACCAGCCTCCTTATTCCTGACACCATCTCAACCCATTGCGCATAATATTAACACAGGGCTGACATAAAAGTATTCGATCGTGTTGCTGACAATGCGGAGCACACAAACCATTCAAATCAAATCCTTTTGCAGCGAGAAAAACTGTCCGTAAAAAAAACATGTGAATTTTTTTCTACAGACCCCCTGTATATAAAAAATAAATTCATAGCATATGCCACTAGACAGCCGGGGATATTTGATTAAAAAGCCCCAGCACCATCTAGGGACTGCCTAAATACACAGGCGTTGCTCCCTCCACCCAGTTACGAACCGCTGCAACCCCATCATCCTGACGGGAAACCATTCCTCGTATCCGCCGCACATGCCTCAACCAAGGAGCCACACTCAATGCTGAAATCATTGCCGGGCGGATGGGCAGACGCAAAATCGACCCTGTCTGCCATTGAACGCTCGTTTGCGATCATTGAATTTGATCCGCAGGGAAAAATCCTGACCGCCAACGAAAATTTCTGCACCGCTACCGGTTACCGGCTTGAGGAAATCCGCGGACGGCACCACAGCATGTTTGTCGAACCGGATTATGCCAAAACGCCCGAATACGCGGCGTTCTGGAACAAGCTGGCAGACGGAATGTTCGATGCGCAGGAATATGTCCGTATTGGCAAGGATGGGCAGGAAGTCTGGCTTCAGGCGTCCTACAACCCGGTGAGTGACATCTCTGGCAAGGTGTACAAGGTGGTCAAGGTCGCCGCTGTCACCACGGATGCCGCCATCAGGGCAGCGGATACACAGGGCAAACTCGCGGCTATTTCACGCGCGCAGGCCATGATCGAGTTCACGCCAGATGGCCGTATTCTCGACGCCAATGACAAGTTTCTGCAAACCATGTCCTACGACCGCAGCGAAATCGTAGGCAAACACCACAGTATGTTTGTCGAACCCGGCTTTGCGGACAGCGCGGACTATGCGCTCTTCTGGAAAAAAATTCAGGCGGGTGAGTTCGTATCCGACGAGTTCAAGCGGATTGGCAAGAACGGCAAGGTTGTCTGGCTTCAGGCCTCTTACAACCCGATTTTTGACCACAAGAACCGGGTCATAAAAGTTGTCAAATTCGCCAACGATGTCACCAACCGTGTGCGCACCATCGCCGATATTGGCAGTGGTCTGGACAAACTGGCGCACTGCTCTCTGGCGCACCGGCTGGATAACGCGGTTGATCCCGCCTACCAGACCCTCTGCACCGATTTCAATTCCGCCATTGAAAATCTGGAACAGACGATCACCACTTTATCCGATTCGGTCGATATCGTAGGCAACGGGGCGCATGAAATTGCCGCCGCGTCGAACGATCTGGCCCGCCGCACGGAAAGGCAGGCCGCCAATCTGGAAGAAACCGCCTCCACCCTGAACCAGATCACCACAACCGTTGGCCACACTGCCGAAGGCGCTCGGCATGCAGCTCAGGCCGCGTCCACCGTGCGGGCCGATGCCGCACAGGCCGGAAACGTGGTCAATGACGCCATTCGCGCCATGGAGCAGATCAAGGAAACATCCAGAAAAATTTCCCAGATCACTGGCATGATCGAGCAGATCGCCTTTCAGACCAACCTGCTCGCCCTCAATGCAGGGGTAGAAGCCGCGCGTGCGGGTGAGGCAGGCAAGGGCTTTGCTGTTGTGGCAGCAGAGGTGCGCACACTGGCACAGCGTTCGGAAACCGCCTCAAAAGACATCCGCAACCTGATTTCCAACTCCGCCACCCAGATCGACCGGGGTGCGACGCTGGTGAGTTCAGCGGGGGACGCCCTGCATACCATTGCGGGGCAGATGGTCCAGATCGATACGCTGGTTTCGGAAATCGCTAGTGGTGCGAACGAGCAGGCCACAGGTCTGGGGCAGATCAATGAGGCCGTAAGCCAGCTTGATCAGGTTACCCAGCAGAATGCCGCCATGGTCGAGCAGGCCACGGCCTCGGCCAATAGTCTGGGGGCAGAAGCCAAAAACCTTATGGATCTGATAAGCCAGTTCCATACCGGGAGCGATAAACTATCTACCCTCGCCCCCACTCTCATGACGCAGCAGCGCGTGCTGGCTTCGTAAGCAGCAGACTTTTCTACCCGGCTTTGCGGCTTTCGCGCAGCCGGGCGCGGGCCACGTCCACATACTGGGGGTCAAGCTCGATCCCCGTTCCCTGACAGCCCAGCTTCTGGGCTGCTAGCAGGGTCGTGCCTGTGCCCATAAACGGGTCGAGCACAACGGCATGCGGCTGACCGTGCAGCAAAATGCACTGCTCGGGCAAGGCGACGGGGAATGTGCCGGGATGGTCGAATTTTTCCGCCCGGCCCCTTACCGTTTCATACGGAATAAACCACGCATCACCCCGGCAGCGACGGTCCTGACTATGCCCACGCCGGGTGATGTTGGACTTGTCCTTGTACGGCACGCCCGCGGCCAGCCTGTCGAGCATGACCTCTCCATCGCGCGTGAAATGAAAGATATGCTCATGCCCACGATGCAGGTAGCGCTGGCTGTTCATGGGCTTGAAATGACCGAAGCTGTCCTGCCCCACGGAAATGGATTTCACCCATGAAATATGGTTTTGCAGGGCAAACAGTTCACGCAGGCGCACAGCCAGCTCGAACGGCAACCATGGCTGGGTAGAAGACCCCGAGATATTGAGAAAAAACGACCCATCCGGCTTCAGCACACGGCGAAGCTGCGCTGCTACAGCCACCATCCAGTCCAGATAGTCTTCCTCGCCCCGCTGGTCTTCATAACTGCGGTAGGACAGTCCGATATTATAGGGGGGTGAGGTAACGATAACATCGACCGAGCCTGCCGCCATACGGCGGAGCACGCGCAGACAGTCACCAAGCACTATCTGCTGCTGCCCAACCCGATAACGCCTGACACGCGCGGGAGCCTCCGCCGGAGCACCACTGGCCTCGGTATCAGCCTTCACGCACTGCGTGCCGCCGCAAGACGCCAGCCATTGCCGCTCCCGCCCATTACACGCTCAAAGGTCCACAGGTCAGAAAATTCGGTCACGGCATCGGTGCCGGTGGCGGGCTGACCTTCACGGTCAAGCACAAGGCTGATCTGGTCGGAAACAATACGCACATCAATAGCGGCGGTATTGACCCCGTCACGCGTGTTCAGCCGCACATCTTCAATGGCGAGGGAGCGCAGGGCCTTGATTTCCGTACGCTGCTTTTCACCGGCCTCATCACGCGCCTTGATGGCGGCATCAAAGGTCTCGTACACGGCAGGCACCAGATAGGTCTGCAACACGGTACGGTTCCCTTCCGCATAGGCCATGACAACCTGCGGGAAAACCGTGCGTACATTGGCCAGAAACGGCTGGGGCGCAAAGGTGGCGTCCTGCTGGGTCAGGCTTTGCAACAACTGCCCAACCCGCGTGCCGGGGGTGGGAATATCATAGGCCACCGTCGAGGGTTCTGGGGTTTCAACCGGGGCATCCACCACGCGGGCCAGCATATCCGGCCGGGGTACAATTGGCAGAGGGGGAGCCTGCAGGCCTACCTTCTTGCCCAGCACACTCCGCAGGCGCAGCACCAGAAAAGCCGCCACCAGCGCCAGAAGCACCAGATCCACCGGGAAATGACCGGAAGTAAAAAACATCTCTCTTGTGTCCACCATCATCTCTGGAACGGCGCACCGCCATAGCCTTGCGGTATGGCCGCAACCCGTTCCTAACACATAGTCACACTACCGGGCTGACACAATGCCGCCGTGCCGCCAGCATGGTTCCACCATACCTGACAAGCCATACCACGCAACCAGTGATACGGGGCAACCAAGGGCAGCCCGGCCGTTCATATCCGCCATGATAAACCGCTGCATGCTCCGTAAGGGCGTAACAGGCGCGCCATGGCCCGGCCTGCCGGTTGGCGAAGGCGCGCAGGCGTGCTACCGCAGAAAGGTCTAAAGCCGACAGCAGGAAAATCGATAGACCATGTCTGAAACAGCACAGCCCACGCCGCCCGCACTGCCGCTTTCCGTCAACCTGCAGTACACGCGCGACCTGTCGTTCGAGGTTCCCGCAGGCGCTGAAATTTTCGCCACCCTGCGCAACCAGCCCCAGATTGGCGTGAACATCGACGTGCAGGCCAACCGCCTGCAGGACGACCAGATGATTTACGAGGTTGTCCTGACCATCAAGACCGAAGCCAAGGAAAGCCCCGAGACCGAAGGCGGCGCGCCCGGCCGGACCGTTTTCATTGCAGAACTGGTCTATGCCGCCGTTGTCACCCTGACCAACCCGCCGCAGGAACTCATCGAGCCGATCCTGCTGGTGGAAGTGCCACGCCTGATCTTCCCCTACGCGCGCAACATCATCAGCGATGTCACGCGCGATGGCGGCTTCCCGCCCATCGTGCTGCAGCCGATCGACTTTGTCGCACTCTGGCAGGCCCGCCGTGCAGAATTCCCGCAGGCTGCCGGTAACGCCTGATCCCGCACGGGTCATACGAACCGAAAAAACCCCTCCCCCTTGCCGGGGAGGGGTTTTTTATTACCCGCCGCTTCTCTCAAACCGTTAACGCCGGACCTGTTCCAGTGCTGCCAGCATGGAGTGCGCATCGGGCCGGGCTGCAACAATAATCGGCCCCTGCCAGCCCAGCGCCCGCACGCCCTGTTCAATCGCGGGAGAGAGCACAAGCGCCACAGTCCTGAGTGCTGCTGCGCGCAACGCGCCACCCCGTAGGCCAGCAAGCCAGCTTCTGGCACTTTGGGCGGAAAAAAACGTAACAACTTCAATACTGCCCGCCAGCAAGGCCCCGGCAACATCAGGCGGCGGGCTGCGCACAGGGCGGGTCTCATAGGCAATGCGGCGCAGAACCCGAAATCCATCGGCCCGCAAAGCCGTGGCCAGCGCACCACCCTGCCCTGCGCCACAGGCCAGCAATAACGGCCCCGTCTCAGGGGCAAGGCTTTGACGCAGCAGCATCACCAGAGCCACGGCATCACCATCCGCACTGTAAACCTGAGTAAACCCGGCAGCGCGGGCACGTTCGGCCGTGCGAGCTCCCACGGCAAAGACGGGCACCGCAAGGCTGATCCCCATAGGGAGAGCCTGCGCCACCGCGGCTACGGCTTGCCCGCTTGTGAGCAGCAGGGCCGCTACGCGCCGCCCCGGCCCCTCCGCCCCGCCAGAAACCATGCTGCGCGGGCGAACAACAAGGGCGGGCGATGCGTAAGCGCGCCACCCGGCCTGTTCCACCGCTGCCAGCGTTTCCCCCAGACCGGGCTCCGGCCGGGTAATGACTATGCCCCGGCTCACCCTACCCGGCAGGAAAAAACCGGACAGCCACTCATGCCGAGATCGTTTCCTCGAAAATATCATCCGGGCTGTCGCGCCGCAGGCTACGGCCCAGTTCATGCCCGAGCCGGGCCGCATCTTCTGGCGCGCCGCTGATAGCGCGTTTCAGAAGGAACGAGCCATCCTCGCGCGCGACAAGCCCGGTCAGGTGCAGTTCGGGCGCACCACCAGCCACAACCGGAATAAGCTGGGCATACCCACCAATAGGTGTTCGGCACGACCCATCAAGCTCGGCCAGCAAGGCGCGCTCGGCCGTGGCGACGGCACGGGCCTCGTAATCCTCGATAGCAGACAGCAGTTCGCGCAGTTCGATATCGTCCTCACGCACGGTCACACCCACAATGCCCTGCCCGGCGGCTGGCACCATCATGGTCGGGGCCAGAACCACACTGGCGCGCTCGGCCATGCCCAGACGCTTGAGCCCCGCAAGAGCCAGCAGTGTTGCATCGCACTGGCGGCCAGCCAGCTTGTCCAGACGGGTCTGCACATTGCCGCGCAGCAGGCCGAATTTCAGGTCAGGCCGGACATGGAGCATCTGTGCCTGCCTGCGCACGGAGGCACAGCCAACCATGGCCCCCTGAGGTAGGGCGGAATAGGGATCATCCGGGTCGGTGGGCGTAAGGCTGGGGCCGAGAATCAGCGCGTCGCGCGCATCCTCACGCTTGAGCGTGCAGGCCAGCACAAGGCCGGGCGGCAGCGTGGTTTCAAGATCCTTGAGGCTGTGCACCGCAAAGTCGATCCGGCCATCGGCCAGCGCTTCGTGGATTTCCTTGGCGAAAAGACCCTTGCCGCCAATTTCCGCCAGCCTGCGGTTCTGCACCTGATCACCCGTGGTGTTGATCTGGTGTTCCTGAAAAGCGCCCATATCGCGCAGGACAGGGCAGAACTTTGTCAGCGTTGTCAGGAAGGCGCGTGTCTGCACCAGCGCGAGCGGAGAACCGCGCGTACCGACCCTGAGGGGCAGCGAGTGACGGCCGGAATGACCACCTGCCTTTTTCTGGCGGGCGGCGGCTTCTGCCGCGATCTCCTGCAAGGCGGGAGAAAGGACGGCGGGAGAGGGGTGGGCTGAATCCATAAGATGTGTCTATTTACCGGGACGAACGAAAGGACAAGACGCAATGAAGCCCGGCTGGTTTGTAACGCCTGCGCGACCAGAAAAGCATTCCGCCCCTCTCAACCTGTTGCATGGGTGGCACAATACAGGCTTTTTGGAGGAGCGTCCATGAACGTCTCCACCGCATGCGCCATGGCACCCGGCCCCGTGCTGGCGATCGAGTCTTCCTGTGACGAAACAGCCTGTGCCATTCTTGCACCAGAGGGAACCATTCTGGCGCAACGGGTCATTTCGCAGGACGGCCATGCGGATTTCGGTGGTGTGGTGCCTGAAATCGCCGCACGTGCGCATCTGAGCCTGCTGCCCGAGTTGGTACACGCAACCCTGAAAGACGCAGGCCTGCCCCCTTCCGGGCTAGGGCTGGTGGCCGCCAGCACCGGGCCGGGGCTGATCGGCGGGCTGATTGTCGGCAGTGGCTTCGCCAAGGGGCTCGCCCTTGCGCTCAACCGGCCTTTTGTGGCGGTCAACCATGTCGAAGCTCACGCGCTGACCGCCCGCCTGCCCGGTCTGGTGGAAGGCGGCGCCCCTTTCCCTTACCTGCTGCTGCTGGTTTCGGGCGGGCATTGCCAGTGTATCGCCGTTGAGGGAATCGGGCGTTACCGCAAACTCGGCGGCACGATAGACGATGCGGCGGGTGAGGCTTTCGACAAGGTGGCCAAAATGCTGGGGCTGGGCTGGCCGGGTGGCCCCGCGCTGGAAAAACTGGCGCAGGAGGGCAACCCGGACGCCATTGCCCTGCCCCGTCCGCTGATCCGCCGCGCTGGTTGCGATTTTTCTTTCTCCGGCCTGAAAACTGCCATCGCCCAGAAGCTCGCCCCCTATGGACAAACACCCCTGCCCCGGTCTTTTGCGGCGGATCTGGCAGCGTCTTTTCAGCAGGCCGTGGCCGATGTCGTGGCCGACAGGATCAACCACGCACTGGATATGATGCCCTCAGCGCGCCTGCTGGTCGCTGCCGGTGGCGTGGCCGCCAATACGGTGCTGCGCGCCCGGCTGGAGGAAACCGCCCAGAGCCGGGGCTGCCGCTTTGTTGCCCCGCCGCTACGCCTGTGCACGGATAATGCTGTCATGGTCGGCTGGGCCGCGCTGGAAACATGGGCCGAAGCCGCCCGCCGCGGGCAGACACCTTTCACCGACATAGCCCTGCGCCCTCGCCCACGCTGGCCGCTGGAAGAAATGGCCAGCCGCTTTACCCCCACCGATAACCAGCCAGAGGCCGGGTCTTTTTCATGAATTATCGCCACGCCTACCATGCAGGCAATTTTGCCGACTGCATGAAGCACGCCCTGCTTGTCAGCCTGATTGGCTCTTTCCTGCGCAAGCCAACTCCTTTCATGGTGCTGGATACCCATGCGGGTATTGGCCGTTATGACCTGCACAGCCCCGAAGCTGAAAAAACCGCGGAATGGAAAGAGGGCATAGGCCGCCTTGAACACGAAGGCCCTGACAGCCCGCTGGCACCCTGGCTTGATCTGGTTCGCAAAGCAGGCGGGCCACGTTTTTACCCCGGCTCTCCCCTGCTGGCCTCGCTCATGCTGCGCGAGCAGGATCAACTGATCTGCTGCGAAAAACATCCCGAAGACAAGCGCACACTATACAGCCTGTTCGCCCGCACCCCCAACGTGCAGGTGCATGAGCGCGATGCCTATGAAAGCCTGCGTGCCCTGCTGCCCCCCGCACAGGCCCGCCGGGGACTTGTGCTGATGGACCCGCCTTTTGAGGAACCTAACGAGTTCGACCGCATGGCTCAGGGGCTGCACACCATTCAGCAGCGCTTTGCCCCTGCCGTAGTGGCGCTGTGGTACCCCATCAAACACCGCACCCCCGTGCGCACCTTTGAGCACGCCCTGATGGATGCCGGAACGCGCGATGTTCTGACAGCGGAATTGCTGATGCGCCCCCCCCACGACCCCGACCGGCTGAACGGCGCGGGGCTGATGGTGATCAAACCACCCTATGGTTTTGCACAGGAAGCCCAAGTGCTGCTTGACCGACTGTGCACTACACTGGGTGCATATGAAAGCACCGTCACCACGCTTATTCCCGAATAAGCACTGGCCCTGTTTTCGGGCCTGCCCCAAGCCCTGCCATAACCGGAGGATCAGCCCCGTGTGGCGGGAACGGTGCGGCTCATATGCTGCCAGATATCAAGAGCAAAGCCCTGTATGCCCGCCGCCATGATCTGCACACCAATACAGAGCAGCACCAACGCTGCCAAACGGCTGACAATGCGCGTGCCTGTCACCCCCAGCATGGTCACCAGTTTTTCAGCACTGGAATAGGCAATCCAGACCAGCAGCACCACACCCACGGCCCCAAGACTGATCCCCACACCATAGGCCCATGGCGAGGCCTCAGCCGGACTGGTCGAGCCCAGAGCAATGGCCACGGCAATGGTGCCCGGCCCGACAGTAAACGGCATGGCCAGCGGAAAAAACGCGCTTTCAGACCAGTTGGGGTTCTGAACCGTGCGGCCATCCTGCAAGGCCTGACGCTCCTTGCGGGCCTCGGTATTTTCCGGTTTTTGCAGCAGTTCCCATGCACTGACCGCCACAACCAGCCCGCCTGCTACGCGCAGGGCACTGACCGTAATGCCAAAAAACGCCAGAACCGCCCCGCCAAACCATAGCGAGACGATCATGAGCATGAAGGAATAGAACGAGACCAGACGCGCCAGCGCCTGAATTTCCGTTTTCGAGCGCCCTTCGGTGGCCTGCGCGAAAATCAGCGCGGCCCCAAACGGATTGACGATGGAAAACAGGGCCGGAAACGCAAGCAGAAAAGCCGATGTGGTCGTATGAACCGACCCGGAAGAAAAGAAACCGCCCAAAACGCTCATTGACCGCTGCGGCCTCCCATGCCGAATGCCGCCTGCCCGTTATGCAAAAATCAGGAAGCCTGTTCCCTGTATAGCCGGGCATGCTGCGACGCCAGACCAATATCCGCAGGAGGGTAACAGAAACTCAACCCGCTTTCATCCCCCACGGGCCAGATGCTCAGGCCGATATCGTCATAAATCCGCAGGAACGGCTCTCCCACACACCAGAAGGCGGGTTTCAACCCCTGTTGCAGCGCCAGATCACGCAGCCGCCATATGGCGGAAATGCTATCCGCCTCATCCCCTGCAGGGTCGCCCAGCCCAACCAGAAAACCACCCAACACCCGCAGTGGAATCATGGCCTCTCCGGCTTCGCCCATCACATAGCCTTCGGGGTGGAAGCCGGTCATGTCAGCCAGCGCATGCGGCAGAGCATGATAGCGTTGCAGGGCGTCTTCACCCCATGGTGAAACGGCGACACGGGCGGGCCAGAGCAGCCGCCCCACCACCGCCAGTGCCAAAAGCACCGCCAGCGCCACCGTCCACCGGGTGGCACCACGCATGGACGAAGCAAAAACCACCTGCCACCAGCTTGCCGAAAGGTCGTCGCGCGTGGCCAGCGCCACCACACAGCCCAGAAGCAGCAAGAGCGAAAGCAGCGTGCTGGTGGATAACGGCTCGCTCAGCAGGCGTGCATGCCTGTAGTAGCAGGCCCGATACGGCGCAATAAACAGGGTAGACAGACCCAGCACCACAGGCACGAACACCATATTGCCGCGCAGGAATGTCAGCACCGTGGCCAGCAACAGCAGGGCCAGCGCGCCCCGCCACGCCAGCGTAACCCGCTGCGAAAGCCCTATGGCCATGCTGATAAGGGCCACACCCAGCAAAGAGAGCAGATATGTGCCGCCAAGATGCAGCACGCCGGCCAGACTATCGGGCAGCATGGATTGACCGGGCGTATGATCAAACAGCACAAGCCCGATCAGCAGCACACCGCAGAGCGAGACCGTGCCGGTAGCCACGGCCACGGAAAACGTAGCCTCACTCTCGCGCACGACTTGACTGGGCCTGCGCACAACCGCCGCCGTGCCGGACAGGTCGGTATTTTTCTTGCGTGCAAGGGCGGCATCACCGCGCAGGAAAAGCTCGTGCCCGGCGAACATGAGCCCCGCCACAAACAGCGGGATGATGTAATAGAACAGCCGGAAAATAAGAATGACGCCCAGAATGCGCGGCGCAGCCATATATGGCCCGAGTGCCAGCAGCATAACGCCGTCAAAAACACCAAGCCCCCCCGGCACGCTGGCCACCAGCCCCGCCGTGTAGGCCGCGATATAAATCGCAAGGAAAGACCCGAAATCCACCCCTGCACCAGCAGGCAACAGGGCATAGGCGATACTGGCCGTGGCGGCCACTTCCGCCGTGGCCACAAGCGTTTGCAGCAACGCCATACGTGGCGAAGGCAGGTTAACCCGCCATTGCCGCACGCACACACTGGGCAGGCGGAAGGACAGCCCGATATACAGCGCCACCATGACCCATAGCCCCGCCCCGACAACCGCCAGCAGCCCCGGCGGCACGCGCCCGCCAATACCGGGCAGCATGGCCGGCTCCCAGATCAGCACCGCACCGATAAGGGCTGCCGCCCCCAGCAGATACGTGGCCGAACAGAACGCAATAATCTGGGTTATGGCAAAGGAATCCACCCCCCAGTTGCGATACAGCCGGTAGCGCACCGCAGCACCGGATACAGCCGAAAATCCAAGATTATGGGACAGGACATAAGAGCAGAAGGCTGCAAAAGCCGCACGGCGGAAGGGCAGATGCCCATAGCCCACCTGAATAAGGGCCAGCCTGTCGTAAAAAGACAGCACAAAATAGGAAAGCAGCGTGCAAGCCGCCGCCAGTGCCATTTGCCAGCCCGGAATACCCGTCATGGCCTGCCGGATATCGGCCATGTGCAGGTGGCGCAGCTCATGCCACACCACCCCTATAGCCGCTACCATCAGCACCATCCCCAGCAGGGCGGGCAGGTGCCTGAGCCACCGGCGCAGCCCTCCTGCCTCGCAGTGCAGGTCCGGCGGGGTGTTCCCGTCCGTATCCTGCTGCTCGGGTGGCAATGGCGCGCGCTGGATCATGCGAGGGCGGCCCCGTTCAGTCCTGCCGGTCTCGCAGGAGGGCCGCCTCAATCAGGGCGATGGTTTCACGCACCCCATACAGGGCGACAAAACCGCCGAACCGTGGCCCTTCCTTCTGCCCCAGCAGCACTTCGTACAGGCAGCCAAACCAACTACGCAGGGGTTCGAAACCATGGCGCTTGCCAACCTCGAACACCGCATTCTGCAAGGTCGCGGCATCCGGGGCTTCTGCCTCGTAGCCACGCAGCACGTCCGCCAGATCGACAAGAGCGCCGCGCTCCTGTTCGCTGGGTGCGCGGAATGTTTTGGCCGGTCTGACAAAGTCCGCGTAATAGGCCACGGCATAGCGCACCATGGCGGCCAGCATAGGGTGCGTTTCGGGCGAGACAGCCGCATCATACCGGCGGATAAAGCCCCACAGCACTTCGGGCGTTTCTGCATTAGCCACGCTGGCGAGGTTGAGCAGCATGCCAAACGGCACCGGGCTTGCGGCCTCGGCTCCCACCTGCCCACGCAGGATGAACCATGCCGGATTGGCCCGCAGTTCGGTCCCGGCGGGGTTATCAGCCTGCAGGCTCAGGGCCTTGTCCACATGGGCTAGATATTCATCCGCCGTTTTGGGAATGACATCGAAATACAGCCGCTTGGCGCGTTGCGGCTGGTTGAACATGAACTGGCCCAGACTTTCCGGCGGGGCATAACGCAGCCATTCCTCAACCGACAGGCCATTGCCCTTGGACTTGGAAATTTTCTGCCCCTGCTCATCCAGAAACAGCTCATAGGTAAGCCCGGCAGGCGGGGTACCACCAAGAATTTTGCAGATACGGCCCGACAGCCGCACACTATCGATCAAATCCTTGCCGGACATTTCGTAATCAACGCCCAGCGCATACCAGCGCATGGCCCAATCGGCCTTCCACTGCATTTTGGCGTGGCCGCCAGTCACGGGGGTTTCAAACACCTCGCCGGAGGCAGGGTCAGTCCAGCGCACGGTGCCTGCTACGGGGTCCATGGCGTCCATCTTGACCTGCATGACCTCACCCGTGCGCGGGTGCAGCGGCAGCACGGGGGAATAGGTGGCCCGGCGTTCGGCCCCGAGCGTGGGCAGAATAACCTCGAGAATTTCCTCGTGCACTTCCAGCACGCGCTTCAGAGCCGCATCGAACCGGCCCGATGTGTAATAGGCGGTAGAGGAAGCGAACTCGTATTCGAATCCAAAACTGTCCAGAAACGCGCACAGTCGGGCATTGTTATGCGCGGCAAACGACTCGTGCGTGCCAAACGGGTCCGGCACACGAGAAAGCGGCTGGCCAATATATTTTTCCAGCATTTCGCGCTGGGGCACGTTGTCGGGCACTTTGCGCAGGGCGTCCATGTCATCCGAGAACGCCAGCAGGCGCGAGGGCCGGCCGGTCAGCGCCGTATAGGCCTGCCGCACCCACGATGTGCGCGCCACCTCGCCAAATGTGCCGATATGCGGCAGGCCCGACGGGCCATAGCCGGTTTCCAGCAGGGCGGGGCGCGCATCATCCCCACCACTGGCATTGCCGCGTGTGGACACATGTTCGGCCAGTTTACGCGCTTCCTCAAAGGGCCATGCGCGCGGAATATCGGAGAGGGGGGCTGTGCGACTGTCTGACATGGGCGGAAGCTATGAACTGCTCCGCGCCCGGTCAATGCAAAAACACGCCCCCTATGAGGCATGGTGCATTTTTTCCTCCCCATTGACCCCCCGCGCCAGCCGTTTATCCTCCCTCCACCCCGGACAGCCACCACTGAAGGATCCCGTCTGCCCATGCGCCGTACATCCGCCCTGATCCTGATCGGCAATGAAATCCTGTCCGGCCGCACGCGCGACGACAATATCCAGTTTCTGGCTCTGAGGCTGGGCGAGCTGGGCATCCCGCTGCGTGAAATCCGGGTTATTCCCGACATCCGCGAGACCATCATCCGCACCGTAAGCGAACTGCGCGGTGCCTATGACGAAGTATTCACGACCGGCGGCATAGGCCCCACGCATGACGACATAACTGCCCCCTGCGTAGCCGAAGCCTTTGGCGTGCCGTGGGAAATCCACGCCCCCACCTTTGCGCTGCTCAGCGAATATTTCCGCCATACCGAATTCAACGCCGCCCGCCAGCGCATGGCACACCTGCCACGCGGGGCGGTGCCAATCGCCAACCCCATTTCGCATGCGCCGGGCTTTACTATCGGCAACGTGCATGTGCTCGCAGGCGTGCCGCGCATCATGCGCGCCATGTTTGATGAACTGGCCCCGACCCTGCAACGCGGCGCGCCGGTTTTCTCGCGCACATGGCACTGCACATCGCTTTATGAAGGCACGCTGGCCGCGGAACTGGAAGCCATACAGGCCCGCCATCCTGATCTGGATATTGGCTCATATCCCTTCCACCGCGAAGACGGCTACCGGGGCGTGGCCCTTGTGGCCAAAGGACAGGATGAAGAAGATGTCAGCCGCGCGGCGCAGGAAATCCACGATCTGATCAGCGCCAAAGGCGCTACACCCATCGAAGGTGAGCCCCAGCGCTAAGGGGGCTTACGGCCGCAGGCAAGAACGTCCGGGCCTGCGATAATCCCGGCTGAGCGCGTAACACGCGCCCAGCCGGTAGTCTGCTGTCAGTGAAGGGCTTCGCGGCCCATGGCGAGAAACTTCTCGCGGCGCAGTTCACGCAGGCGTTCGGGGGCGAGCGGCTGCAGTTCCTTCAGCGCTTCGCCCAGCACCTTGCCGACAGAAGCCATGGCCACTGCGGGGTCACGCTGGGCACCGCCAATCGGTTCGGGCACGATCTGGTCGATCAACCCAAGGCGCTTGAGGTCCTGTGCGGTCAGCCGCAGCGTTTCTGCCGCCGTGCTGGCCTGCTTGGGATCACGCCACAGGATGGAGGCACAGGCCTCGGGCGAAATAACCGAGTAAATGGCGTTCTCGAGCATGAACACCTTGTCCCCAGCCCCCAGCGCCACAGCCCCGCCAGAGCCGCCTTCGCCAATAACAGTCGCGATCAGCGGCACGGGCGCGTCAAAACAGGTGGCGATAGAACTGGCGATGGCCTCGGCCTGACCGCGCTGCTCCGCATCGATACCGGGCCATGCGCCCGCGGTATCGATAAAGGTGAGAATCGGCAGGCTGAAACGCCCGGCAAGCTGCATCAGCCGCTGGGCCTTGCGGTAGCCTTCGGGGCGGGCCATGCCGAAATTATGCTGTAGCCGCGTCTCAAGGTCTGAGCCGCGCTCGGTGCCGATCACCATCACAGGCGTGCCGTCAAAACGACCCATACCCCCGATAATGGCCTTGTCATCGGCATAGAGCCGGTCACCTGCCAGCGGGGTGAAGTCGCTCACCAGCGCGTTGATATAGTCCTGCGTGTGCGGACGCTGTGCATGACGGGCAACCTGCACTTTCTGCCATGGCGTAAGCTTGGCGTAGATGGCGCGCAGGTGTTTTTCCGCCTTTTCTGAAAGGCGGGCCGTTTCTTCTTCAATGTTGACCCCTTCGGGGTCAGCCATCTGCCGCAGTTCGTCGATCTTGTTCTCAAGTTCGGCGACGGGCTTTTCAAAATCCAGGAACTGACGCATGCCACAGCCGATAGCACACTGCCGCTGAAAACCAAGCCTCTATCATGCACAGGCACGCGTTTTTAACGCCTTTTACTGCGCACGCTATCCATTAGATGGCGGTTTTCCGGCCTCGGGCGCATCTTCGCCCCCCACCTGCGCCAGCGGGTGAGATGCCACTACCGCCTGCCTGAGCTGCTCGATCTGCACATGGGTGTAAATCTGGGTGGTGGCGATATCGGCATGGCCCAGCAGCATCTGCAACGCCCGCAGGTCTGCACCATGCGCCAGAAGATGCGTTGCAAACGAATGCCGCAGCACGTGGGGAGAAAGCCGGGCGGGGTCCAGCCCTGCCCTAAGGCCCACATCATGCAGAATCCGGTCAAAGGCCTGCCTCGTCATGGGCTGGGTTGGGTTGCGTCCGGGAAACAGGAACGGGCTGCCCAGCGCCTTATCTGTTTCCATCAAGGCCTTAACCGCCTCGCGCGCGCTGTCGGACAGGGGCACCAGCCGCTCCCGCCCGCCCTTGCCGCGCACCATGAGTGTCTGTGCCTCGCCCGCCAGAGCCACGCGAGTCAGTGACAGCAGTTCGGAAATCCGCAACCCCGAAGCATAAAGCAGTTCCAGCGCCGCCAGAGCCACCTGCCCGCGCCGTATCCGCGCAGGAGACGCCCCCTCGGGAGCTGGGCAGGCCTCCAGCAGGGCCAGCACTTCCGATTCGGATAAAAAACCGGGCAAGGAGCGCTCGGGCCGAGGGGTATCCAGATTGGCGGCGGGGTTATCCGTCCGCAGTCCTTCACGCAGGAGAAACAGATAGAACTGGCGAATACACGACAGCCGCCGCGCAACGCTGCGCCGGGCCTGCCCTTCCGCCGCCATATCCGCCATCCAGCCCCTCAGACCTTCCGGCGTAGCGTCCCTGAGGGTCTGCCCCTGCCCGGCGAGGCTCTGCGCGCAGGAAGACAAATCCGCTTCATACGCTGCCAGCGTATTGGGGGCGGCCGCACGCTCGGCGGCCAGCATTTCCAAAAACATGTCCATGCCGGACAGGTCAGACCTCATCCCGCCGCCTCCTTATGCAAAAGCGGCGCGGCGGGACCTGCATGGACCGACATGCTTACTCGGGAGCGGAATCAGCCGGCTGGGCCGCTGCTGGTGTGGACACACCCGGAGCCACCACAGGGCCGGTGGGCACGACCGGCACAAGAGCTGCTGCCGCAGGGGCCGCCGCCTCCGGCTGGGGTAGCGGTAGTACCCGGTGCACAGCCTGCGGCTCGGGAGCATGGGCCTTGAGCCCCAGCACCACCAGCCCACCCAGCGCGCCGAGAAAAACAACCGCGACAATAGCAAGGATACCGCGCCCCATTACCTGCTCCCAGAAAACAGACATCATGACAGACAGCGTCACGACAGATACCGTAGGTGTGTTCCCCCTGCTCTATGTTAAGCTAAGCCCCATGTCATCACGTATCTCCATTCCCCAACCTGAAACAACGGACCCGCCTCCCGTTCCGCTCAATCTTGAGCGCATTGTCCGCGCCCATGGCCCCGGCCTGCTGCAAACGGGCCGCAGCATCGTGCTCGTAGGGCTGATGGGTGCAGGCAAAACCACCATAGGCCGCATGCTGGCAGCGCGGCTCGGCCTGCCCTTCGTGGATGCGGATACAGAAATAGAACGCGCCGCGGGCTGCTCCATTGCCGATGTGTTCCGTCTGTATGGCGAGGCCGCCTTCCGCGATGGCGAACGCCGCGTTATCCGCCGCCTGCTTGAAGGCCCCCCCATGGTGCTGGCCACGGGCGGTGGCGCTTTCATGGCAGCCGACACGCGCAGGCTGGTGCGCGATCAGGCCATTTCGGTTTGGCTGCGCTGCCCGTTGCCCGTTCTTCTGCGCCGGGTTGCGGGGCGCACGCACCGCCCCCTGCTGAACACCGCATCCCCACGGGATGTACTGGAAAAACTGATTGCCATCCGCCACCCGGTCTATGCCGAGGCCGATGTGACGGTGGATTGTGGAGACAATAACGTGGAGCATACAACAACGCGCGTCATGGAAGCGCTGGCCCTTTCGCGCCGCCCGTTGCGCCTGCCCGTTGAACTGGAAAAAAGCCGCTACGATGTGGTGATCGGCACCGACCTGATCAGCCGCGCCGGTGCGCTGCTGGCGCCGGTTCTGCCGCGCCGCAATGTTATCGTCATTACCGATGAAACCGTGCGCCCGCTCTACCTACCCAGACTGCTCGCCTCCTTTCAGGAAACCGGAATCGAGGCACGATCCATAACCGTTGCCCCCGGTGAGCACACCAAATGCTGGGCCACCTATCAAAACGTGGTGGACACCATTCTGGAAGGTGGGGTGGAACGCCGCACCGCCATAATAGCCCTCGGTGGTGGCGTGGTGGGCGATCTGGCTGGCTTTGTGGCCGCCACCACGCTGCGTGGCCTGCCCTTCATTCAGATTCCCACCACACTGCTCTCGCAGGTCGATTCCTCCGTTGGCGGCAAAACGGGCATCAACTCGCGCTGGGGCAAGAATCTGATCGGCGCTTTCCATCAGCCTCTATGCGTGCTGGCGGATGTTTCCTCGCTCGCCACCCTCCCCCCGCGTGAGGTGGTGGCGGGTTATGCCGAAATTGTGAAGTCAGGGCTGATCGGGCAGGAATCGCTCTTTGCCTGGTGCGAAAAACACGGTGCCGCCGTGCTCTCGCGCGACCCCGAAGCTCTGGCCGAAGCCGTGCGTCAGGCCTGCGCCTTCAAGGCGGGCGTTGTCGCAGCCGATGAGCGCGAGGAGCAGAAAACCGATGGCCGCGCCCTGCTCAATCTGGGGCATACCTTTGGCCACGCACTGGAAGCCGAACTGGGATATGATGGCCGCCTGCTGCATGGCGAGGCCGTATCCATCGGCCTGACACTGGCGTTTTCCCTGTCTGTAAAGCTTGGATTCTGCCCGCAAGAAGACCTGATTCGCGTTACCAACCATTTGGAAAGCCTGCATATGCCCGCGCATATCAGTGACCTGCCCCATCGTTTCCGCATAACGGATCTGATGGCCCACATGCAGCGTGACAAAAAAATGCAGGATGGCAGGCTATCCTTCGTGCTCGCGCACGGAATCGGCAAGGCTTTCACCACGCGCGACGTGCCCGCAGAAGCCGTGCGCGAGGTGCTGCTGGCGGATGGGGCAACACCCTAAAAACAGTCTGAATCCGCCGGGCTTTTTAGGTGGCGCGGCAAAAAAGCCACCGTGCCGCAATTCTGCCTTAATGGAACAGGAGAGAGAGGCGGAACAGTTGCGTTTGCAATATGTTAACCAATACCCACGATATTGATGCCGCACGGCTATGCAGCAGGGACATATTCAGCCAACGAAATGAACTGTTGCAGATAAACCACGCTGATGACTTGTAGTGTCAAACAGTAGGGGCCGCCGGGTTCCTCTTTTGGAACCAATGGTTCTATACCGTTTTAAGGCATCTAGCTGGGCCTGTCCGCCGAATGGTTGGCGGGCAAGTCGAAACAGATGATACATTGAGGACGAAAATAATGCGTCTCCGCACGGCGTTACTTGCAACGACACTGATGGCAGCGGTTCCGGCTGTTGCCTCGGCCACCACCATCACCGGTCCGTATGTCGATCTGGGCGGCGGTTATGACCTGACCCAGACCCAGCATGCTCATGTCGGCCCCGACGGGACCCATCAGTCCATCAGCCACAAGACGGGCTGGACGGGTTATGCCTCCTTCGGCTGGGGCTTCGGCAACGGCCTGCGCGCTGAAGTTGAAGGCACCTACCTGCGCTCCAACGTTGGTGGCGGTACGGTTGGTGGTTCCACCGGCAACCCCACGGCTGGCAATGGCAAGGACTCCTCCTACGGCGGCTTCGTCAATGTCCTGTATGACATTGACCTGAAGCAGTTCGGTATCGACGCGCCTGTCACGCCGTTCGTCGGTGTTGGCGCCGGTTACCTGTGGACGGATGAACAGGTTAACTACTCCTATGCTGGCCATAGCGGCAGCATCCGCGGCACGACCGGCGGCTTCGCCTATCAGGGCATTGTCGGTGCGGCATTCGACACGGGCATCCCCGGCTTCCAGGTCACGGCTCAGTACCGCATGATCGGCCAGCCCGGCACGTTCCGTAACGGTGCATTCAACGACAGCGCCACGAACGGCAACGTCAACTTCGATCACCGCTTCAACCACCTGTTCATGGTTGGCCTGCGCTACGCCTTCGACACGGCTCCCCCGCCGCCGCCGCCGGCTCCGGCTGTGGTTGCCGCTCCGGCTCCGCTGCCCGCACGCTCCTACCTGGTGTTCTTCGATTGGGATAAGGCTGACCTGACCGCTCGTGCGCGCCAGATCGTGGCAGAAGCTGCTCAGGCTTCCACCCACGTGCAGACGACCCGTATCGAAGTTAACGGCTACACCGATAACTCCTCTGCTCACCCCGGCCCCCGCGGCGAAAAGTACAACCTGGGCCTGTCCCTGCGTCGTGCTAACAGCGTGAAGGCTGAACTGGTGCGTGATGGCGTTCCGGCAACCGCGATCGACATCCACGGGTACGGCGAAGCCCACCCGCTGGTGCCGACCGGCCCCAACACCCGCGAACCCCAGAACCGTCGCGTGGAAATCATCCTCCACTGATTGGTTCGCTTTCCGGTCTAACCGGAAATCGCGGAAAGAGGCGCCTTCGGGCGCCTCTTTTTTTATCCGTCTTTTCTGGCACCGGCTTTCACGCCATACTTGGCTTTACCATGCGCTCTCTTTTTTCCAGCCTGACAGGTCAGGGCCGCCTCGCGCCGCTGTTCAAATTCGGGGTTATCGGCTCACTCGGATTCGTCTGCGACAACACGGTCGTCTATACGATGCGCCCGCTCATCGGGCTGACAGCCGCAACCCTCGCGGCTTATTTCATCGCGGCAACCTTCAACTGGTTGCTTAACCGCCTCTGGACATTCCGGGGCCGGGGCCTACACCACCACCCGCTCGTGCAGTGGCTGCGCTTTCTGTGGGCTAACAGTCTTGGATTCTGCCTGAACCGGGGTGTGGTTTTTACCCTGTTCTATCTGTTCCCCTTCTGCGTACACCATCCGGTTGTCGCACTGGCGGCTGGCACGCTGGCGGGGCTTTTGTCCAATTTCAAACTCAGCCAGAAACTGGTTTTTCACGACCGCAAACCAGTGCCCCCCACAAGTGGTGCATCCGGCCGGTCATAATGCTGCCTCTTTCGGAGAAGGCGCGGCTGCGCTACAGCTAGGCCAGATATTCGACCACCATCACAGGTTCCGTCAGGGCACGGAGGCCTACCGTTCCGTTTTTGGCATTCCGCCTTGCACCAACCCGTTCAGGACTTCCAGCCCCACGCCATGCTGACAACAAACGAAATCCGCGCCTCTTTCCTGGAATATTTCGCCAGCAAAGAACACCAGATCGTCGCCTCGTCTTCCCTTGTTCCGCGGAACGACCCGACCCTGCTGTTCACCAATGCGGGCATGGTGCAGTTCAAGAACGTTTTCACCGGCCAGGAAACCCGCCCCTATTCTCGCGCCACAACAGCGCAGAAAGTGGTGCGCGCCGGCGGCAAGCATAACGATCTGGACAATGTCGGCTACACCGCCCGGCACCACACGTTCTTTGAAATGATGGGGAATTTCTCCTTCGGGGACTACTTCAAGGCCGAAGCCATTGAGCTGGCCTGGACACTGGTAACCAAGGGTTTTGGCCTGCCCAAGGACAAGCTGCTGGTCACCGTTTATGCCGAGGATGAAGAAGCCGCAGGCCTGTGGCGCAGCATTGCCGGGCTGGACGATAGCCGGATTATCCGCATTGCCACGTCTGACAATTTCTGGCGCATGGGCGATACGGGGCCGTGCGGTCCCTGCTCGGAAATCTTTTACGATCACGGCCCGGATGTTCCCGGTGGCCCGCCCGGATCACCGGATGAAGACGGCGACAGGTTTGTAGAAATCTGGAACCTCGTGTTCATGCAGTATTTCGAAGACCCGCCGGGCGTGCGCTCTCCCCTGCCCCGTCCGTCGATCGATACCGGGCTGGGTCTGGAACGCTTTGCCGCTATCCTGCAGGGCAAGCGCGACAACTACGACACCGATACCTTCGTGGCACTCACACAGGCTTCGGCCGATGTCAGCCATCAGGCAGTGGACGGCGCGTTCAAGTCCAGCCACCGCGTTGTGGCCGACCACCTGCGTTCAACCGCGTTCCTGATTGCTGATGGCGTGCTGCCCTCCAAGGACGGTCGTGGTTATGTGCTGCGCCGCATCATGCGCCGCGCCATGCGCCACCTGCACATGATGGGCACCAAAGACCCGGTTTTCTACAAACTGCTGCCCGCCCTTATCCAGCAGATGGGCAATGCCTATCCTGAGTTGGTGCATGGTGAGGCCCTGATCCGCGAAACCATGCGCGGTGAGGAAGAACGCTTCAAGGCCATGCTGGAACGCGGCCTGCACCTGCTGGACGAAGAAAAAGCCCGCCTGACACCCGGCGCGGCCCTGCCCGGTGATGTCGCCTTCCGTCTGTACGATACGTTTGGATTCCCGCTCGATCTGACACAGGATGCCCTACGCGGCAGCGGCCATGATGTGGATGTAAGCGGTTTTGAAGACGCCATGGCCATCCAGCGCCAGCGCGCACGTGCAGCCTGGTCTGGCTCGGGCGATGCGGCGGTTGAAACCATCTGGTTTGAAGCCCGCGACCGTTTTAGCGCGTCTGAATTCCTTGGCTATTCCACCGAACTGGCGGATGGTGAGGTGCAGGCCATCATTGCGGGCAATGCCTTCCTGCCTGAAGCCACGGTAGGTGCGGAAGTCGCCATTCTGCTCAATCAGACCCCCTTCTATGGCGAAAGCGGTGGGCAGGCCGGCGATACCGGCACCCTGCGCGCTGCCGGGCTGGAAATCGCGGTAACGGACACCCAGAAGAAAGCGGGTGACCTGATCGTGCATTACGGTACCATCATACTGGGCACACTCCGCCCCGGCATGGCGGTAACAGCCGATGTCAACCATGCGCGGCGCTCGGCCATTCGGGCGCATCACTCGGCTACCCACCTTCTGCACGAAGCCCTGCGCCGCCACCTTGGCGCACATGTGGCGCAGAAAGGCAGCCTGAACACGCCGGATCGCCTGCGGTTCGACATCAGCCAGCCCCGCCCGATTACGGCCGAGGAACTGGCCCTTGTGGAAGCCGAGGTGAATGAGCGTATCCGCGAGAATGCGCGCGTTGTAACCCGCTCCATGACCCCTGATGAAGCCGTGGAGGAAGGGGCAACGGCCCTGTTCGGCGAAAAATACGGTGATGAAGTGCGTGTCGTTTCCATGGGAGCGGGCGACGAAAACCGTAATGCCTGGTCTATGGAACTCTGCGGCGGCACGCATGTTGAACGCACGGGCGATATCGGCCAGTTCAAGATCGTAACCGAAAGCGGTGTGTCCGCTGGCGTCCGCCGTATTGAGGCCGTTGCCGGCAAAGCGGCCGAAAGCCTTGCCGTTGCCAATGAGCAGCGCCTGAGCCAGATGGCCGCCATGATGAAAGTTGGCGTGAACGAAGCGCCCGAACGCCTTGCCAGCCTGCTGGAAGAGCGCCGCGCGATGGAACGCCAGATTGCGCATCTGCAGCGTCAGCTTGCCACGGGCAGCGTGGCCGCCGCTGGTGTGGAGCAGGTTGGGGCATTCCGCCTCGCAACCCGCAATGTGGGTGAAACCCCCGCGCGCGAACTCAAGGGGCTGGCTGAAACCATTCTCAAGCAGGGCGAAGCCGATGTGGTGGTGCTGATTTCCACCGCAGAAGGCAAAGGCAGCGTTGTTGCGGCCATAGCCCCTGCACAGGCCGAAAAAGCCGATGCCGTGGCACTGGTCCGTGCGGCCAGCGTTGCCATGGGCGGCAAGGGTGGTGGCGGACGGCGCGACATGGCGCAGGCCGGTGGCCCCGATGGCCAGGCCGCAGATGCCGCCTTTGCCGCCGTGCGCGAAGCCCTGAAGGAACTGGCCTGATCCGTGTGATCAGGTAAGGAGAGCGTTATGTCCCTGTTATCATCTCTCAAACTTGTCGTATCCCGCCCGCACCCCGAAGCCCGGCCTTTCCTGCTGGCTTCTGGCGTGGCAACGACACTGGCCTATCTGGCAGGCGCACGCCTGCGCTGCCCGATGCTGCGCCGCGCAGGCCATGCCGGGCTCGGCTTTTTCGGCTTCTGCCTGTATTTCTTCCGCGACCCTGAGCGCGTAACCCCCTCGCGTAGCGATGTGGCGGTGGCTCCGGCGGACGGGCATATCGTCTCGGTTGAAAAAGTGGCCCCTCCCAAGGAACTGGACATGGGCACCACCCCGGTCTGGCGGATTGCCACCTTCCTGTCCGTGCTGGATGTGCACGTCAACCGTATCCCTGCGGCTGGCACTGTCACCCGGATTGCCTATCACCCCGGCCTCTTCCTGAACGCCAGTCTGGACAAGGCATCCGAACAGAATGAACGCAACGCCCTGAGCCTGACACTGCCCGATGGCCGCATGCTGGCTGTGGTGCAGATTGCCGGGCTGGTGGCCCGCCGGATTGTCTGCTCCGTAAAGGAAGGCGAAAAGCTGGAAGCCGGTGAACGCTTCGGGCTGATCCGCTTTGGCTCGCGCACCGACCTGTATCTGCCGCCGGGTGTCGAGCCGCTGGTAGCCGTGGGCCAGACCATGGTCGGCGGCGAAACGGTCATGGCGCGTCTCTGATCTCACGCATGACGACACAGCCCCCCCGCCCCGAAC